>CAMHDX010000028.1 GCA_946183895.1 uncultured Porphyromonadaceae bacterium
ATGAAGGCCGTGCAGATGGCGTAGTGCGACGTCTTGAACTCGCCCTCGCTGAAGTACATCATATATAGCATGTACGCGGTGAAACCGAAGCCGTAGCCAAACTGCTCGATGGCCACCGCGATAGAGATAATCCACACGTTGGAAGGCTGCACGATAGCCAGGTAGACAAACGTGAGGCACGGCAGCGTCATGCACGCCGCCATCACCCACAGCGACGCTTTCAGTCCAACGCGCGAGGCGTAGATGCCGCCCAGGATGCCGCCCACGGTCAGCGCCAGCACACCGAAGGTGCCGTAAACCAAGCCCACCGTGTCGGTGTCAAGCCCCAAGCCGCCCTCGGTCACTGGATGCACGAGGAAAGGCATGCACAACTTGATCAGGAAGCCCTCGGGCAAGCGATACAGCAGCATGAAGGCTATGGCAAGCAGCACGCCGGGCTTCTTGACGAAGGTGACAAACGACGAGATGAACTCCTTGGCACCGGTGCTCAGCGTCACTTTCTCGCCCTCGATGCGCGGCTTGTCGGAGCCGGGACGCGGCAACAGGAAGGTGTGATAGAGCGTGATTACGAAGAATATCGCGGCACTGGCTCCCAGGGTGAGTTGCCAAGCCAGGGGGATGTCGCCCGTCTGCTTCTCAAGCAAGCCCGCAATGAGCACGAGCACACCCTGCCCGAAGATCGACGCCACACGGTAAAACACGCTGCGGATGCCGATGAATGCCGCCTGGCTCTTGGTGCTATGGGCGAGCATATAATAGCCGTCGGCGGCGATGTCGTGCGTGGCGCTGGCAAAAGCAGCGATGATAAACAGCACAAGCGTGACGGTGAATATGCTGATGGACGTCTGCCCACCGGCGATAGTGTCGGGCGCGGGATGCGGCAACGTGAGTGTGAGCAAGATCATCATGGCTGTCATGAGAATCTGCATGGCCACAATCCACCAGCGCTTGGTCTTAACCACGTCGACGATGGGGCTCCACAATCCCTTGAGGAACCATGGGAAATAGAGCAATGTTGTAAAAAACGACATGTCGCCGTTCGGCACACCCATCTTGGTGAACATCATCACCGAGATGTTGTTGACAACAAAATAAGGCACACCCTCGGCAAAATAGAGCGTGGGCACCCACCACCACGGGTTGCGCGTAGCGGTTGTCGGTGCGGTTGTTGAATTTGTATTATCCATAGTAGTGAAATTAATATTGCTTGGTTATATTGGCGTCCACGAAGTAGTGGAGCAGGATTTGGTCATACTTATAGCCCTTGGCGCCCATCACGGCAGCACCAATTTGGCACAGGCCCACGCCGTGGCCCCATCCGGCGCCGCGCAGCACGAAGCGTGCCGGGTAGCCGTCGCCGTCGATGTCGTGGCGCTCGACGATAAATGCCGAACTGTAGAGGGCGCTCTCACTGAGCGCGTAGCGGATGGCGAGTTCCTTGCCGATGGTCTTGGTGAGTTTCTCGCCCACAATCTTCATCTTGTACAGGCGGCCGCTGGTGCCACGCGCCACGGGCTGCAGGTCGCGAATGCGGCCATAGTCGTCGCCGGTGCGCTTGGCGATGAGGGCCGAGAGTTGTTCTTGCGTGTATTCCACCTTCCAGCGGTAGAAGTCGGTGGTCTCCTGGTCGTAGTCGTTAAGCACCTGGCTCAAGATTTCGGGGTCGTGAGTGTTGCAGAACGCCTTGGGCGACGAGAGAATCCACTCGGCAGCGTCGGCCTCGCGTGTAAGGTTGGGGAAGTCCTCCTCGTCCTCGCCGTCGCGGCGCGCGGCAAGGTAGTGGTAATGAGTGGGTTGCCAGCAGTTCTCGAACTCTTCAAGCACGCCGCCGCACGACTTTGAGAAGCGCGCATCGCACAGTTCGCCGTCGTACATCAGCACCTGGCCCCAGGTCGCCTGGATGGCACGCCGCACCACGTCGGTGCTGGCTCGCGTGATGCCCTGATAGCGCTGGCAGTGGTCGTCGGCACACACGTCGAAGTTCACATGGTCGTCGCGGTCCCACCAGCGAATCACCTCGTCGCCGTCGCCACCCAGCGTGGGTTGCGCGGTGCTCATCACATCGTCGTCGTGATGGGTGTCGGCGGTGTGGTCGTGCTTGATTTGCGCCAGCAGCCAACTGCGCGAAATCACCGCATGGGCCTTGAGCAACTCGACCGACGCCGTGGCGCTCATCTCGCTGGAGATGACGCTGAGCAGGTATTCCTCGACGCTCACGATGTTGATGGCAGTGAGTTTGCCACCTTCAACAATCAGTTTCAGCGACCCCTTAAACGTCTGGTCTTCCTGGCGTCGCCAGTGAAAACTCACGCCGATGGTGACGTTGCACAGCGTGAACGACGACTTGGCGGGGTCGATGGGGTCAAACGTCAGTTCATCGAGGCGGTTGCCGCACCAGTCAATCTTTCCATCGACCACGGTGGCCGTTTGCCTTCCGCTCACGTATTGTCCGAAAACGCGATACTCATCGTTGAAAATAAACTCTATCGAGGGTTCATTCATGATGCCTACCCTCACTTGTGGAACTCTTGCGCTCATGATATTATATTCTAAAGTGGTAATGTTTTTTCAGTGGTTAAGAAATGGTCGATTATGGCCACTGCGGTGGCATTGTCAATGCACACCTCGTTGTAGATGTCGCTCACTTGCTGTGCCGTGAGCGTGTCGTAGTCGTCCTGCACGGGCAAAGCCCAGAGGCCGCCCATCTCGACCGAGGCGGGGCTTACGAGTAGTTTGCCTCGCCCAGTGCCGAAGCATGCCGGGCGGTGCTTGGCGCGCGGCACAAGCAGCAGGTGATAGTCGTCGCCATCGACCCAGCACAGCAGGTTCAGGCTCGGCTCGCGGCCGTGCTCGTTGACGCCGAGCATGGCTATGTAGAGCCGCGCAAAGTAGATTGCGGCTTGCGGCTCATTGTTGGTGTGGATGTAAAAGAGCAGGCGGCCCTGGCAGCGCGTGCAGCCCACGAATCCCGTGCTGTTGCCCTCGAGATGCGTCTCGTAAGGCCACATAACGGGGTCGCTGACCTCGTCGCACAAGGGCATAAGCCCCTTTATTCCGGCCTGGAAATGGAAGTGGTGTGGCGCGCTGGCACCGCAGTCGGCACCATTGTAGAACACCACATATTGCGGCAAGGCGCGCGCCAGGGCGAGCATGTCGGCAATGCGCGTGGGCGAGGCCAGCGACTGCGCCACATGGTCGAGCGACGCGATGGTGAGATGCCGCGGAAAGATGGGGTAAGGATTCACCTGAATCTTGTAGCGGTCGGCCCACACGATGGCCTCCTGCTCGGCAGGCTGTCCGTCGCGGCACAGGAAACACGGCTGCGACGTGTCGTCGAGGCGTGCCGCCGCCGAGCGACGCCGCTCGGGGTTGTGCTGAAGCACGATGAGCGCGTCGTCGAGTTCGAGCGTGCGCAAGCAGGCACCGTCGAGCGCGGCATAGTTGTCGCGAACGGTGTCCCAGTCACGCAGTTGTCGCTCAAACAACTCGTCGACGCGCCCACTGTAGTCTTCAGCAGTCATGCATTAGCAGCATTTACAGCATTTCTTGTTCATGGCCACTCGCGCCTGAAGTTCCCAGGTGCGGATGCGGTCCTTGTACAGGTTGTTACGGTTCATCTTCTCAACGTCGAGGCTGGCGTCGCTGTTGTCGTCCCAACGGCGGCACAGATACACGGGCTCGTAGACGCGGCCAATCTGATAGTTGCGCGAGATGTTCAAGCCCAGGGCGTAGTCCTCGCCGTAACTGGTGTTGGGAATCTTCACGGCGCGCAGCACTGGGGTGTAGAATGCGCGCGGGGCGCCCAGGCCGTTGATGCGCAGCGCGTTGTTGCGGCCATTCTCGGGAGTCCACTCCTTATGGTCGATGATGCCGGGAGGAATGGGGTTGCAGTTGATGTCGGTCATCAGGTAGGTGCCCACCACCATTGCCACATTCTGCTCGTAGAAGGCGTTGACCATGGTCTGCAGCGTGTTCTCGTCCTTGTACATGTCGTCGCTGTCGAGTTGAACGATAAACTTACCAGCCTTCTCGTGATGTGCGGCGAGATTCCAATAGCCACCGATGCCCATGTCGTAGTAGTCGGCGATGATGTGAATCAGGCGCGGGTCGTCGTACTCGTCAATCGCCTCACGGGTGCCGTCGGTTGAGAAGTTGTCCACAACCATGAGGTTGAACTTGAACGACGTTTGCTGCTTGAGCACACTGCCGATGGCGTCGCAAATGGTGCGAATGCGGTTGCGAACGGGAATCATGACGGTGGCCTCCACGGCAAACTCGCCGCGGTCAAAGTTGATGTGGCAGAAGTTGGGCTTGCCGTCGGCTGTTGTCGGCGCCAGGTAACCGCCAATCTCCTTGAGGTGCTCGGTGCACGCGGCTTCCATCTCGATTTGGCGACCGCGGTTGCGCGGATCCACATAGTCAAAGATTTTCTCACCACTGCGGCGGGTATCCTGCTCGACGTCACTGTAGAGGAACTCGTTGATGTGGACGATTTCGCAGCGTTGTGACAGCTTGAGGCGCAGGTCGTACAGTCCGGCGAACTCGTAGTCAGCCTTCATGGCTGCCGCGGCGGCTTGCAGGGCGGCAGTGTTGAAGAACAGCACTGAGCCGAAGTCAAAGTCGTCGCGCAGGCTGCCCTGTTGGTAGTCAATGACCGGTGACTTGACCGCACCGGCCTCGGTGACATTGTAGCGGTCGGCATAGAGCATGCCGGCGCCGGTGTCGTCGGCAAGGCGGACAAAGCGCTCCAGGGCGAAGGGTGCCATCTTGAGCGTGTCGTGCTTGGTGTACACCATCGCGTAGTCGCTAACGGCATGACCGGCTATCGTGCGCATTGTTGCGCTCGATGTCGCGCCGTTGATGGTGAGGGTGTAACAGCCCTCAAGGGGCTTCTCGCCGTCGGGGGCGGTGAGCAGGTAGATGTTGTTCACCTCGGGATTGGCGCGCAACGCCTCAACTGTGGCTTGTGCTTGCTCGGCACTCGCAAACGGGATAAAACAATCGATTCGTTTCATTATAGGGTGGTTAAATTAAGAGTTATTATCGTTTGTCAAGAAATCGCATCAAGGTCTCGATGAGTTCGCACCGGTCGTCATCGTCGGTGATGGTCTCGATGGGGAAACCGAGTACCACTGTGCGGTAGCTGCCGCGGTCGGTAGCTACGGCTGCGGGCAGGTTGTTCTCGCTGTAGCGGGCAATGGTGAAGCCGCTCTTGTCGCTCGGCTTGATGGCGTCGGGCGATTCGACCGCGTACATCTCGCTGTTGAGCCGGTTGGCGAAGTGCGCCTTCAGCCCCGCGGGAATTGTCTTGTCGAAGCCCGATGACACGGTCGTCACGTTGCCGTCGAGTGCGGCGCGGCCGTTGAGGTAGGTGTAGCCCAGCACCTGTTCAGCCCAGGTGGCGCTCGCCTTGTCTACCTCGCGATTGACGTTGTCCCAGATGTCGGTCGCCACATACGCGCCGCTGAGCAGCACGTTGCCGCCTGCCTGAGTGTATGCCGTGATGGCGCCTTGCAGCTGTGGCGTGAAGGCGCGATAGCGGCTAGGCATCGCGCCGCGACCCGTGAGCACCTCTTTTTGCTTGCCCATCGCCAGGTCGACGGCGGTGTATTGCTTAGTGAGCTTGACGCTGCCATCCTCAATCGCCGCCACGCTCGATGACACGTAGCTGTAGCCCGCCTTGAGCAGAGCCGCGCCGTGCAGGGTGGGGTAGTCGAACGTGTTGCCGGCGATGACCTCGGTCTCGTGGTCGCTGCGGCTGGCGCCGAAGCCCGGCGCGTCGTCGTCGCGCCACGGCAGGTCGCGGCGGAACTCATACTGCGAACCCAGGTAGTTGATTTGCTTTATGTAAGGCACACCGTGGTCCTTGTTGTCGTCAAAGCCGGCGCGTGCACCGTCATCAAACCAGTCGGGAGCACTCACGCGCGTGAAGCCGTTGACCACCATCACCGTGCCCTTGCTCTCACCCTTGGGGCGACCCACGCTCAGGGTCTCGCTCGGGAAACTGCGCCCGCCCTTGTTGACGGCGATGATGCGGTAGTCGCGGCTCTCGCCCTTGCCGATGCTCGCGGTCCACTCGCAGGCGGCTGTCGTCGCTACGCGCTTGAACGCGCCGCCGCTCTCGCGCTCCATCACGATGTAGCTATCGGGTAGAGCCCCGTCAGCCACCAGGGTGTCGCGGGTCGCCTCCCAGCGCAGCACAAACTTGCCGTCGCCTGCAGGTGTGATTGCGAACGCCGACACGGGCAATGGCTGCACGCAGGTGTTGGTCAACCCGTCGCGAGTGGTGATAAACTCCAAGATGCCCTTGTAGATGGCACGGCTCACGTCAAAGCGGAACTGCGGGTCGAGGCCGTACTTCATGTCGGCGTAGTTGTGGTGCGAGAGCAACTCCATGAGCAGCGCGGGCACCTCGGGCACGCGAGCCTCGTAGTAGGACTTGTCCCACATGCCGCGCCTCATCCACTTGGGCTCGTACTTGGCGCGGATGTCGTTCACCACATGGGTCGAGACCATGTCGGCAAAGCGGCGCGAGAGGATGCGCGGCGTGCCGTTGTCGTAGGTGCCGAAGCTCTTGCCGTTCTTGCGGGTGCAGTAGATGAGCAGTGTGCCCACTATCGAGTCGTTGCCGGTGTTGCCGGCATCGGTGTGCAGGCAGAATGACACGTCGACCGGCACGTTCAACCCCTTGTGCGTGGGCAACACCTTGCTGCCGCCCACCAGGTAGTTGACCCACTCGCCTCGCGAGCGGTAGTCGTCAACATAGTCGTTAATGCCCTCGCTGGTGCTGTACACGCTGTCGGGAAATCCCGCCCACTGCAGGTAGTAGCGTGAGCCCAGGTGAAACCACGGGTGGTCGCCGCTGCCAATGTATTGATAGTCAATGCCCTCTTTGCCCAGGTACTTCTCGTCCTCGTGGCGAGCGGCAATCGCCTTGTTCTCCTCGGTGGGGAGCGCCACACGGCGCTCGATGTTGCCCTTGCCGCCGCCCACGCGAATGGCGTCGGTGGTCACTACCGTGCCCTGGACGTCGCCGGCGTTGCTCACCACGACCACGTCTTTATTCACACCCTCGGCGAGGGGGAATGTGCCCAGATACACCCACACGCCGCCTGCCATGGTCTGGTTGACCACAAACTCGTCGCTGCCGGCGAGGCTGTTGACCGTGTAGCGCACAGCCGCCGCACTGTTGGGCAGGCTCTTGTAGGAGATGTAGATGGCGTACTCGTCTTGCTTGGGCATGGTGACGTCGTAGTGCATCGTGCTGGGTTTGGTGCCCGGCACGGCGATGTCAACGATATTATAGGTACCCTCGGTGAACGGGTTCTCAAAGTCGCGGTAGTAAGCGCTCTTGTAGGCAAAGCCCGTGCCTTGACCCTTGTGCCACTTGTGCTTGCCGTTGCGAGCCTTGACGCCTGACTGTGCCAAGCCCTTGTCGGCATCGACCACAGCGCCGTAGTCATGGGTGTCACGCTCGCGGGCGTCCCACACGTAGGCGCCGGCGTTCTCCAGCATTGGCATCAGGAAGGGGATGACGTAGCTGTGGGTGTACATGTCCTCGACCGTCGGGCGCGCTGCCATTCCCAACGGTTGAGCAGTGGCTCGAAGTACCAACCATGGCTGGGCCAGGTGGCGATGATCTTGCCGTCAAGCGCGGCGGGAGCGTCGCCCAGGTGACTGATGAATGTCGGCTCGCCGGTGCGGCGATACTCCGGCAGGAAGTCCACGTAGTACTTCTCGATGGGATTGCCGGCAATGGTCACGTTGACCGCCTTGCCGCCATAGAGCGAGGCTATGCCTTGCTTGAGCTCGGCGATTTGGCCACGGGTGAACGGCACGTCGCCCATGTTCTCGCTCACGTCAACGCTGACCGTGTCGGCACTCTCGTTGATTGACCTCACCTTGAGCGAACCCACGCCCATCAGGGCGGGCATCTGCTGTGACACCAGCCGGCGCACAGCACTCTCTCGCTCGTCAGGCACCGTGTCGGCGGCGATGGCGCTCATTGTCATCGCCGTGGCCATCAGAGCCATGGCAAGTCGCTTGATGTTTTCACGATAATTCATGATGTTGTTTCTTTAGTTGGATATCAATGGTTCGTGGAATTATAGTCGCAAATCCAATTGGAGTTACAAATGTAGCAAAAACGTTGTAACGGCGAATGCTTGGCCGGTGATTTAAACATAATTTAATAATCGGTAACATCTTTTTAGATTATTCCTGCATCACCTTGTCCCAATCAATCGTGTTGACCAGTTGCCGGTCGGCATCGCTCCACTCCAGCGTGGTGAGCTCGTGTGGGAGGCACCAGCGGTAG
>CAMHDX010000029.1 GCA_946183895.1 uncultured Porphyromonadaceae bacterium
GCCGCCCATGTCGATAAAGACGTTGCGCCACTGTCCGCCTTGAGCCTTGTGGCAAGTCACCGCATAGCCGTACTTGACCTGCAGGGCGTTGAAGTAGGGGTGCTGCTTGAGCGCCTTGTAGCGGGCGCGCTTGTCGCCCGGTAGCTCGTTCCACACCTCGGTGTAGAGGCGTTCTTGCTGCTCGCGCGTGAGGGCGGGCGTGTCGCTCATCAGGCTGTCGACCACCACCTTGACCTCCATCTCGATGTTGTCGTGGTCAGGTAGCTCAATGCTGACAGTGAGAAACTGCAAGCCGTAGCGGTGCTCAATGTCGCCGCGCACCCGCCTGACGCGCACAGTGTCGCCGTTGGCGATAAAGTCCAGTTCGTCGTAGTCGGTCGCCCAGTAGTAATTGTTCTTCACCACCATGAGCAGGTCACCGGTGGTGAGCAGGTCCTCGCGATAGAGGATGCTGCCGCGCACACCCTGGTTGAACAGCGTCGCGCGCTTGTTGCTGCGGGTGATAATGATGGTTTGCTCCAGCCCGTCGCGGTCATAGCAGTCGCTCACCGTCTCGAGCAGGAACTCGCTGGAAATGGCGGTGCAGTCATCGCATGACGTGACATCGATGTCGGGCATGACGTAGACACCGCTCTCGATGATGTTGCGCAGCAGGGTGGCGGCGCGCAGGATGCCGCTCTCCAACGCTTGTCGTGCCACCTGCTTGAGCAACACGGCGTATAGCGGCGCGCCGTAGCCTTGTAGCACGTTCTCGTCAAGTGCCGGGCTCACTTGCTGTCCCACCGGCGGCAACTGTGCCGTGTCGCCCATGAGTAGCAGGCGGTTGCCGTTGTCCTCGAGGTTGGAACCGTAGACGTAGGTGAACAAGTCGTCAAGCAGCCGGCCGGTGCCAAAGGGGGACAACTCGCCGCCATTGTTGATCATTGATGCCTCGTCAACGATGAACAAGGTGCTGCGGTGGCGGTTGTCGGCGATGCCGAACGAGTCGCTGCCATAGCTGCTCTGGCGGTAAATCTTGCGGTGGATGGTGTAGGCGCGGTGCGCGCTGTGACCGGCAAGCACGTGGGCGGCGCGTCCGGTGGGCGCCATGAGTACCGTGGTGATGCGTCGTCGTGTCAAGGCGCGCACGATGGCTCCGGTGAGCGAGGTCTTGCCCGTGCCGGCAAATCCGCCCAGCAGGAACACGCTGCGCGCCGGCGAGTAGCACAAGAAGTGGCACAAGGCGACGATGAGCAGCATCTGGTCCTCATTGGGGTCGTAGGGCAACTCGGCGAGCACGTCAATGGCAAGCGAGCGCACGCGCTCGTCGCTGTTGTGCAGTGCCGGCGTGCCCTGTGCCGTGCGTTCAAGTGTGTCGCTGTTCATCGCTCTCGGTGTGCTTATAGCCGGTGCCGCGGGCGACACTCAGCATGAGTACTCGCCCGCGGCACCGGCAGTACAGGTTGTCAAAAGGTTAGAGCCACACCGCCCATTACCGTGAAGCGTTGTGCGCCCAGACCGTTCATGAACGGGTCGTAGCGCCTGCCCAGCAGGTTGTCGCCCGTGAGCCACAGTGCCAACGTCTTGTTGAACTGGTAGCGGGCTCCGGCGCGCAGGTTGACGATATTCTCGGTGTCGGTCGTGACAACCCATTGTCCCAACAAGTCGGTTGAGGTTGCAGTCAGGTTGAAGAATCCGCGACCGGTGCACACATCCAACCCCACATTGAGCGCGAGCTTGCTGATGGGGGTCACCTTGACATCAATGTTGGTGATGGTTGTTGAGCCGTACTCGTCTAGGCCATAGCCACCATAGGTCTTGCCGCTGCGGTTGAAGAATGCAGGGATTGTCGTGCCGATGTAGTCGGTGTAGTTGTGGCCGGCGTCAAAGCCGTCGTCCTGGGGAGCGTACTTGAACTTGACGCTCGCCTCGAGCAGCGAGCGGTACTTGTAGTGTACCTCGGCTCCGAAGTACATACCGCCGCAGTCGGCGACAACGTTCTCGATTACGCCGCCGCAAAAGGCGTTGACCATGCTCTCAAAGGCATAGAGGCGTCGCGGGTCGTAGATGGGCGCGCGACCGGCGTTGTTGTCCAGCTTGGTGAGGCCGTAGCCGCCGTACACGCGCGCGTCAAATCCGGCAAACGGGCCGATGTTGAAGCCCGCACTGGCGTCGACGGGCGTGTAGTTGGTCGCAAACACGGCATTGGGGTTGTAGTAGCGGTAGCTGTCGTGGAAGTCGCTGATGCGCCCCATCTGCCTGCCGCCCCACACGTTGGCGAAGAAGCCGAAGCCGCGAGCCAGCGCGGCGTCAAAGGTGAGTTGCGGCGAGAAGCGCACCTTGGGCGCGCCACGGTAAATCTCGGCATCGTTGTTGGTGATGTCAATGTTGACGCCGGCAGTCAGGGTGACGTTGCCGCCGGTGTAGCGATAACGTGGAGCCAAAGTCACCAGCCACTTGTTCAACTTGTTGAAAGTGATGTCGTTGTAGCCGCCGGTGCCGTTGCCGCGGTTGTTGAAGTTGTTATACTCGGCGGTGATGTCGAGCATCGCGCCGTGGGCATCGCTGATGGTGTAGTCAGCACCGATGTTGAGCTTGAGGTCGACCTCGCGCGCACCATTGTTGTTGTAGGTGCTCAGCGCCTTGCTGTAGCCGGCGTAGCCAAAGTCGATGCCGGCATGGTAGTTGAGGGACTTGACGTCGTTCAAGCTGAGTGCGCCTTCCCAACCGAGTGACAGGTCAGCTGCACTGTAGTTTTGCTTGAAGTTGTCCCAGTCGCGGTCAGCGACGATGTCGGTATAGGTGTCGACGGTCTCGGGTATGTGCAGCGTGCCGGTGATGCCGCCGTAGTAGTTGAACTGGTCGATGTGGAAGCGCGCGGCGCCGTTGAGTTTGCCCACGCCGAAGTCATGGCTCAGGTCCACGCCGAACAGGTTGTCGTTGAACTTTTGCTTCGCCTTCTTTGCCACCCACCAGTCGAGAATCAGCTCAATGTCGTCCTTGCGCGAGGTGTTGGTCTGGTTCCTGGCGGCCCAGGTGCTGTTGTGCTGTACCCACAGCGCCAGCTTGGTGGCGTTGGTGTCGATGATGCGGTAGCCGAACGAGCCGGTGAAGTTGGCTGCCGTGCCGCCACCGAAGTCAAAGTAGCCGCGGGCATCGTTGAAGTTGTGCAGCGTGCGGTAGCCGTAGGGCATCATGGTCGGGATGTCGGCGGGCACGGCGCTGAGCACGGTGTTGTCGCTGAATTGCAGCTTCAGCGGCGAGGTTGCCGCGGCCTGTGGTGCCACCGTGGGCAACTGGTTCTTCTTGGTCGCCTTTTTCTCGACGATAACAACTTCCTTCTCAAGTTCGATTTGCTTGGTCAAATCGGGCTTTTGTTGCGCGCCGGCGCCGAGAATTGTCGCTACAGCCACGCTCAGGGCGCTAAGTCTTAATATAGTGTTATTCATGAGAGTGTATTCGGCTTATTTCTTGTTTGACTTCTTGTTTGTCTTGTTCAAGCTGGCGAGGCGCTCATTGATGGCATCCTTGATGTCGCGCTCGTCGCCCGGGTAGTTGGTCTTGAGGCTTTGCAGATAGCTGCGCGCGTCGTCGCGTCGTCCCTGAGCGGTGTAGGCGTCGGCGAGCACGATGAAGGTGCGTGCCATCCAGTAGGCGTGCGGAGTACCCTTGTTGATGAGGTTGAGCGCAGCCTTCTCGGCAGCAGCGGCATTGCCGTTGTCAAGGTGCATCTGCGCCAGCTCATAGGCGGCGCGGGCGCCCTGCTCGGTGTCGGTGTCGGCGGCGAGAGCCGTCAGTTGCTCGCGGGCGACCGCCGTCTTGCCCAGGTGTTTCGAGGCAAGCGCTTGTTGCAGACGGGTCTCTTGCTCCTCGCCGGCAGTGAGGCCGCCGGTAGTGAGTAGCGCGGTGGCGGTTTCGCTCACCAGGTTGTACTTGCCGGCGACTTCGGCAGCGCGCATCAGTCCCAGTTGAGCGGCGACGCGGTTGTCGTCGCTGCTTGCCATCTCGGTCAAGGTGCGGTAGGCGGTGATCGCCTCGTCATGGCGTCCCGCCTTGCTCAGCAGTGCTGCCTGCATGGTCATGGCATCCTCTGCCCAGCTCGCCGAGGTGTTGCCCTCAAGGGCGGTGGTGAGCTCGCTCAGGGCGCTGCTGTTCTTGCCGTCGATGTAGTGCTGGCGGCCAATGTAGTAGTGCGCCTTGGCAGCATACGCGCCGTTGGGATATTGCTTGAGGTATTCGCTCATGCGTGCTGTTGAGGGCTTGGTGGCGATGGCTGCCTTCTCGGCGGCGTCAAAGGTGAGAGTTTCCACCTCGTTGACGTCCAGTCGCGGTGCGCCGGGCACGCCGGCAAGGAAGGTCTCGAGGCTGCCCAGCTTGCCGCGCTCGGCATAGTCAAGCTTGAGGGCCTCAACGGCTTGCTTCGCCTCATCGCTGGTGGGATAGGCGCTGATGAGCTGCTTGTTAGCGTCAATCGAGGCATCGGTGCGGCCCAGGTTGCTGAGCACAATAGCCTTTTGGAGCAGTGCCTTGCGAGCCTGCTCGCTGCGCGGATATTGCTCGGCGACCGCGTCAAAGGTCGCAAGGGCATTGTCGGCGCGGCCTATCGCGGCTTGGCTGACCGCCTTGTCAAGCAGCGCTTGGGCGCAGTATTGTGACTTGGGATATTGCTTGAGCAGTTGGTCGATTTGCTCAATTTGCGCCTCGCGGTTGCCGGCGAGGCCTGTCATCATCGCCTTGCGGTAGGCCGAGTAGTCGCTTGCCGTGCCGCTATCGGTCGTGGTGGCAAGGTCGTAGCTCTTGCCGGCGGCAGCGAACTCGCGACCATAGTATTGTGTGTCGCCAATGCGGTTGTAGGCATCGGCGGTGAGCTCCGGTGTGAGCGTGCCGGCGGCAATGGCTTTCTCAAATGCCTTGCGTGCCTCGACATACTGCCGTTGCTGGAACAGGCTATAGCCCAGGTTGTATTGCGAGAGAGCATAGTTTTGCTGCTTGGTGCCCGCCTTGCGAGTGTAGGACTTCTGGTTGGCAGCTGCGCCGGCGTAGTCGCCGGTGCGGTACTGCGCCTCGGCAAGCCACAACAGGCTTTCGCGCTCAGCCTCGACATCGTAGGTACCCATGGTAGCCGCCTCCTTGAGGTGGGTGATGGCATCGGCGTTGTTGCCACCGGCGAGCTCTTGCACGCCCAGGTTGTAGAGCACGCGCTGCTTGACGGCAAGCACGCGCTTGCCGGGACGGCTGATGCGGTTGATAGATTGCAGCGCGCGGGCATAATCGGTGCTGGTGGCATAGGTGTCGACCAGATAGCCCTCGACGCTGTCATGATATTGCGAGTTGGGGAAGTCGTTGAGGAATTGCTCAAACATGTCGATGGAGCGGTCAAAGGTGGTGCGCTCGCCCTGACTGAGCCCGACGGCGTAGTTGTAGAACGCGGTCTCACGCACTTGCTCGTCGTCCTTCATGTTGGCTGCTTGCTCAAACGCCAACATGGCGGCGCGCGTGTCGCCCTGCTTGAGCCGTGCCTGTCCCAGGTAGAGGAAGGCGCTTTGTCCCAGGGCTCCTGTAGCGGTTGTGGCGGGAGCCAAGTGGCTCACCGCGGCGGCATAGTTGCCGTCCTGATAGTCCAGCACACCCATGGTGTATTGGGCGGTCAGCGTGGGCTCCTCCTCGGTGGTGTCGAAGTAGCGCTGCAGAAATTGGCGCGCCAGCCGGTTCTCACCCGTGTGGTAGTAACTCTCGCCCACCATGCGGTTGAGCTCGGCGTCAAAGTAGTCGTTGCGACCCTCCATGAGCAGGCGGTTGCCCTCCTTGATGGTGGACTGGTACTTGCCGTCCTTGTAGTCCATCTGGGTGAGGTAGTACTGCGCCTGATAGCCCAGCTGACTGTCGGGGTCAATGCTCTGGAACTTGGTCTTGGCGTCGGCATAGTTGTGCTGCGCGTAGTCGATATACGCCTTGTAGAACCACGTGGCGGCGGCATAGCGCCCACTGGTGGTCAGCCTGTTGTACAAGGCGGTTGCGCGGTCGTAGTCGCCCTGGCGCAGGTAGCAGTATGCCATGCGGTAGCGCAGGTCCTCGTCGGTGTCGGCGTCGAGTGCGCCCTCGGGCACGACCAGATAGGCGTCAAGAGCGGCGTCATACGAGCCGTCGCCCGAGGCGTCATAAAATGCGAAGTCGCCCAGCCGCATTTGTGCCAACGGGGCGAGGGCTGAACCGGGGTGCTCGTCAATGAAGGCGAGCAACAGGTCGGGAGTGTCTGCCTCGCCACGCTCAAAGTGGCTCATGGCGAGGGTGAACTGGGCCTGCTCGTCCAGGTCGGTCATGCGCGATGCTTGATTCAGCTGGTCGATGGCGCCCGAGTAGTTCATGACGTCGTGCATCAACGTTGCGCGCTCAATGAAGGCGGGGGCACCACTGCCCATCGCAATGCCCTGTGCTGCAAGAGACACGGGTAAAGCCAGTGCAAGCCCCATTAATGCTGTTCGTAGGTTCATATCTGATGTGATTTTGTTTTGCGCTTGGTTTTAAATCGCAAAGTTAATCAAAATATTCTGAAAACACAAATGCACACGCGTTGCCCCTCGCATCGGGAATTTTTAGATGTCCAGTGTCAGGCTCACGGGGCAGTGGTCGCTGCCGTAGATGTCGGTGTGGATGTCGGCTGCGGCAACTTGTGGCGCCAGGCGCGACGAGACCAGGAAGTAGTCAATGCGCCAGCCGGCATTCTTCTCGCGCGCCTTGAACCGGTAGCTCCACCAGCTGTACACGCCCTCGGTGTCGGGGTGCAACAGCCGGTAGGTGTCGACCCAGCCCGCCTCGAGCAGGGTGGTCATCTTGGCGCGCTCCTCATCGGTGAAGCCGGCGTTGTGACGATTGGTCTTGGGATTCTTGAGGTCAATCTCGCGGTGTGCCACGTTGAGGTCGCCACACACGATGACAGGCTTTGACGCGTCAAGCCCCTGCAGGTAGCCGCGGAAGTCGTCCTCCCACCGCATGCGGTAGTCAAGGCGCTTGAGCCCGTCCTGACTGTTGGGCACATACACCGTGACGAGGTAGTACCGGGGCATCTCCAGGGTGATGACGCGCCCCTCGTGGTCGTGCTCGTCAATGCCGATGCCGCGTGTCACCGACAGCGGCTCGTGGCGCGTGTAGATGGCGGTGCCGCTATAGCCTTTCTTGTCGGCGTAGTTGAAGATGCCCTGATAGCCGGGCAAGATGAGGTCTAACTGCCCCTGCTGCATCTTGGTCTCTTGCAGGCAGATGAAGTCTGCGTCGAGGGCGAGCGTTGCCTCTTCAAAGCCCTTGCCCACGCATGCGCGCAGTCCGTTGACGTTCCATGAGACAAAGCGTGTCATGCCTGCTCGCCCTCCTCGGCTGGTTGTTCTTGCTCGGCTTCTTGCTCAAGTTTCTTGGCGGCTTGCCGCACTGTGCGCCTGAATGCCAGGTAAAAGGCGATGGTCATCACCAGGGCGGCAATCAATACAATAAGTCCAACCCACAGGCCGGTGATGCCGATGATGCCGTTGTGACCGCAGTAGAGTAGCACCAGACCGCCGATGAGCACCACCAAGTTGCTGATTAAGATGAAGTTGAGGCTGCGACGCTCCGCCTCGCCCAGGCGGCGTGCCGCCTCAATGCGTTTGTCTTGTTCCATTATCGTTGTGATTGTGGTTCAGTAAAAAAGTCACAAACCCCACATCACCGGTTAGGATAGTGAATGTGGGGTTGTGTTGAGTTGATGTATCGTAGTGAACGATTCGGCCGAGATTAGATCTCCTCGCGGGTGCGCAACTGTTGCACGTAGACAGCCTTCATCATCTTCTTGCGGTTGATAACGCTGGGCTTTTGGAATGCCTGGCGGGCACGAAGTTGCTTCACGATACCGGTACGCTCATATTTGCGTTTGAATTTCTTAAGGGCGCGCTCGATGTTCTCACCCTCCTTGATAGGAACAATAATCATAATTTTTAGTGAAAATAATAGTGTATTTGTTAATAATCTTAATAGGTGTCATGCTTGTCGCTGACCACAAGTTGCCTCTCGCAGGGCGAGACGCTCCTATGGTCAACTGAGGCGCATGGCGTGCCTCAAGCGATTGATAATATGTTAGTTACGTTTGTTTGTTCCGGCTGATTATCAACCCCCTTTCATTTAATCGACTGCAAAGGTAGTGCAAGCCGAGCGAAAAACCAAATTTATTTGAGTTTTTCCGTTTTTGCCGGAGTCCCGTGCGCCGCCGTTTTGCGAGCTGCTGTCCAGTTTTTAGATGGTTTACCGCCGTAACATAGATGAACCAAGAACTGCTAAAGATGGTGATTGGATAATTGGTGTAAATC
>CAMHDX010000030.1 GCA_946183895.1 uncultured Porphyromonadaceae bacterium
GGTTAATGTTGCACAGCAACACCCACTTGTCGCCAAACTTCATCAGGTCAGGGCACTCCCACACGCCGCCGTGGTTGCCGTACTCCTTGCCAAACGCGCTCTCAAAGCGCCAGTCGGTGAGGTTCGAGCTCGAGTAGATGTGCATCTCTTGACCGGCAGCCAAAATCAGGTTCCAGCGGTTGATGTCAGCATTCCAGAACACCTTGGGGTCACGGAAGTCGGGTATATCGGCAGTGATGACAGGGTTGTTGTCATATTTGTCAAAGGTCATGCCGCCATCGTGCGACACTGCCATTGACTGCGTCTGGTTTGCTCCGGCAGTAGTGTAGAATGCCACCACATCGTCGCCACGCGTGACACACGAGCCCGAGAAGATGGTGCCGATGGCGTCAGGCTCGATGGCAATGGGCTCAGCCTGCCAGTGAATCAAGTCGCGGCTGGTGCTGTGGCCCCAGGTCATGTTCTCCCACATCGAGCCGTAGGGGTTGAGCTGGTAGTAGAGGTGCCACACGCCGTCCTTGTAGAACATGCCGTTGGGGTCGTTCATCCAGCCATAAGCCGGGGTGTGATGATAGACCGGACGATAGCGCTCGCGGTTGGTAGTGTCAAAGGTGTCACTCATCTTCATCTCGCGCCAGCAGGCAAAGTCCTTGACGGCACCGGTGGTGCGGCGGTCGCCATGGAAGGTAATGTCCAGCAACGCCTTGTCGCTGTGGTAGCGCTTGAGGTCCAGCGGCACGTAGTAGTCCACCTTGTCAACCGCCAGGCGCACATTGAGCGTCTGCACCTGGTTGTTGTCAACAACCACACGCAGGTTGGCAATCTCCTCCTTCTCCTGCACCGGCAGCAACAAGTAGCGGCCGTCAACACTCACGCGCAGCATCGCGTGATTGTCACTAAGCATTTGCGGCGTGAGTGCCGTGGCGGAGACCGCCACGAGCACTGCCGCAATCATTGTCAGTATTGTTTTCATCATTGTTGTTAGGTTTATTCCAATCGGTATAGCCGTTTGTTATACTTCATTTGACAACCACATCAAGAGTGATGGTCAGTTGTCGACGATGTCCGGCGGCATCCTTCACCGTGACGGGCATGGCGACGTGTTGCAGGCCGGCGGGTGTCGCCGCGTCGGGCGTGTAGCTGACGGTGACCTGCTCGGTGCGGTCGCCCTCGTCACGGTGAAGCACCACGACGTTGCGCTCGCGCGTCTCGCCCCGCCGCATCACACCCAGGTCAAACCGGTCGGTTGACAGGCGCACTCCGCCACCGGCATCCACCGGAAAGCGGCGCAACAGCGTCTGCTCGCTCATCGCCACGTTGCACTGCAACCCCAGCTTGACACGCTTGCGCTCTCCACTCACACCGCTATAGGTCACAGTGCCGGTGCTCGTGAAGTCACCGCCACGGCCGCGCGGGTCAAAGCGCAGCGTCACCGACGCCGTGTCGCCGGGCGCGAGGGTCGCGCCCAGCGGCATGTCGATCTTGGTACACTCACACGAGGTGTAACCCTGCACGAGCGTCACGGCAGCAGTGCCCTCATTACGCAATGTGAACGAGCGCTGCTGCTGTCCGCCCAGCTCAGGCACCGTGCCCAGCGAGGCGACGGCAAGCCCTATAACCACCAGTGTGTCGGCAACCATAGTTCAGAGTTATTGATTACTTAATATCGCTGCGAGGATGACGTTGACGTCACCGATGTTGACCGCGCCGTCGCCATTGACGTCGTAGGCAAGCGTCGTGCCGCCCGTGGCGATGATGTCGGCAAGAAGGATGTTCACGTCACCCACGTTCACTTCGCCATCACCGTTCACGTCCAGCGGGTCTGAGTCATCACCACCCTCGAGAGTAGGGTCCAGCGTCCAAGCCTTGAGAGTGGCGGCAGTGGCTATGGTGGCAAATGCCTCAGCCTCAATGCCGGCGGACGCGGTCGGGAACAGCCTCGCCGAGAATGCCCACGCGTCGTTGACAAAGATGTCGACGATGGAGCCGTCAAGGAACAAGTGCAACTTCAACGTCGACCCGGCGGCAGGCTTGGTAGGTAGCGCGGCGCTATACACGCCGGCATAGCTGCCACCGTCGTTGTTCTGGCGACTCATGGCGCTCAGGTCCAGCGTAAGCATTCCGGTAGCGGCGTCATAGCTCAGCGATGCCTGGTCGGCATTGTTCTTGAGGAAGTTGAATCCCATCTTGCCGGTTGAACCCACCGTGAACGTGCCCATCAACTCGAGTTGGCGACCGCTCACGGGTGCTAACGACTGCGTGCCGTTGAGCGTGAGCGAGCCGGAGTAGGATGTAGTGGTGCGCATACCGGTCAGGCCGCTATAGGGCTTCTGAACCAACTTGCCGTTGGCGTCGAGCGAAATCTCGCGCGGCAACGAGTAGTTGTGAGCCCAACCCATGTCGTAGTTGACCGAGGTGGGCAGTTTGTCGGGCACAATGCCCAGTAGCAGCGTCTTGCCCTCGTGCTGATAGATGGTGGGCGAGAGCAGGCCGTAGCCGTCGCGGCTGATGCCGCCCATCTCGAGGTACTGCACACCGGTGCCGTCGGGCACAAACTTGCCGTCGCCGTCAATGGTTCCGGTCCAGCACAGAGTGCGCACACCCACGCTGGTGCCAAGCGGCGTGCATGTGAACAGCCACTTGCCGCCGCCCATGTCGGTGACATTGGGCATCTCCCAGAATGTGCCGTGCTGGCTCGCGGTCGAACCCTGGAAGAAGATGGAGCCGTCGTTGGTCCACGCACCATTCTCCCAGCGGTGCAACGTGCAGGCACCCACGTTGTTCTTGCTCGTGCCCACAATCACATAGCGCTTGCCGCCGGCGGTGAAGAAGTACGGGTCACGGAAGTCATCGCTCAGCCCGGCGGGCTTGCCATTGATCACGATGCCCTTCTTGTTCCAGTCGAGCAGTGTGGCGTCGGTAGGCACAGCGTGGGCGATTGTGGCGCGGGCGTTGTCCACCGCGGTATAGAGAATTTCAGGTGTACCATTATTATCAAACACGCAGCCACTCCAGCAGCCCTTGAGGTCATAGCTCTGGTCCGGGCCGAAGGCTATCGGCTCCTCGCGCCACAGGTAGAGGTTCTTGCTGGTGATGTGGCCCCAGTTGAGGCGCGACATGTAGGGTCCGCACGCGTTCTTCTGAAAGAAGACGTGGAAGCGCCCGTCGCTATAGGTCATGCCATGGCACTCGTTGGTCCAGTTGCCCGAGGGCATGCCGTGGAACACGGGGCGCCACAAGCTTGACGCGTAGCGCGAGGCGGGGAAGTTGAAGTCCGGAGTCGGCAACGAGGCGGGCACGAGAGCCGCCACCTCGTCGGCAGTGAGGGCCTGATTATAGACGGCGATGTCATCAATCAAGCCGCAAAATGCGTTGAGCAGGAACGGGCCGGACTTGACGTCATCGGCACCCTTGCCGATGTAGAAGTCGGCAGTGCCGTGCACCACGGCGGCGCGGTTCATGCGCGCCGTGCCGATGCTCTTGCCGTTGAGGTAGAGTGTGGCAGCGTTGCCGCTTTTGTTGAGCACAGCGGTCACCACGCTCCACTTGCCGCGCGGCAGTTTCTCGGTGCCCGCCACGCTGAAGAGGAAGCCGCCGGCATACGCCGAGCCGAAGTTGAACTTCAGGTCGCCCTGCGATGACAACTCCAGCGAGAAGCCCGTCTTGCCGCTCAGATTGCCGCACACGGTAGCAAACGTAGGCGTGGTCTCAGCCACGTCAAGCAGCATCATCGGATAGGTCTCCGGAGCCAGCGTCACACTCACGGTGAGCGCCTCGGTATTAAACGATGCCACGGGAACCGATGCCTTGACATAGTTGGAGTTGCCGTCAAAACGCAGCGCATCGCCGTCAAGTCCCTCCACTGCCACGGCAGGCAGGTGGGACATGACGGCGAACGAGCCGCCCGATACGGTCTCCTGAATCTTACCGCCGGCAGTGAGCGACATCGGGAAGTGAGCCGCAGGCTGGCCGGCACCGACTGCGGTCGCCGCGACAACCGCCAGTGCTGTAGTCAACAAGAGTCGTGTTTTCATCGTTGATATTTGAAGAATTGACAGGGGGGATTGTTGAGGCTTGAGGGGCTTGACATGAGGTCAAGTCCCTCAGGTCCCAACGTCCCTTAAAGATTACTTGAGATAGCCGATGCAGTTGCTGGTAAAGCGCTCCAGCTGGCTCTGGCAAGAGTTGGTCTCGCCACCCAGGTCCCACTCGTAGGCTGCGAGGCCCACGGCGAGGATGCGACCATTGAACGAGGTGGTCGGGTCAAAGTCGACGATACCGGCGCAGCAGTAGTCCACCACGTGGTTCCAAGTGCCCAGCACATGGCTGCTCGTCTGGTCCTCCCATGCTTTCACCACATTGGGGCTGGGAGCGAGGCCGTAGCTGTTGAGGTCCCACATGCAGTTGTGGTCGCCCTTGACACCCGAGCCGATGAACGTGTAGATGCTGCGGTCATACAGGCCGCTGACAAACTTCATGCCGCGATAGATGTCGTGACCGCTGTGGTCGTAGATCTGACCCTCGGTGTTGCCGATAATCGGCTGCGAGCCCCAGATGTCGGGGTTGGGACCACCCTCACCGCTGCCGAAGATGCCCGGCGCGTAAGCCTCGGCGATACGGCCCAGACCCACGGTAAGTTGAGTGGCGTGGTTGGTGAGCAACAGGTTGCCACCATCGGCGGCATAGGTCTTGAGGGCATTGATGACATCGTTGGAGGCGAGGTTGCCCGGCAGGTTGGTCCAGCCCAGGGCGATGCCCACGCGGTCGCAAGCCACCCAGCACATCGGGTTGTTCTCAACGTCCAGCTCGTCGATGGTCGAAGCCTTGAGCAGCACACCGGTACCCTGGTTCACATAGTTGGCGGTGAACCAGTTGACGGCAGCCTTCTCGTCGGCACTCTGCTCATAGTCGTCGGCAACGAGCATCGCCACCTTGCTGGTGGGAGGCTCGCTGATGTAGCGCAAGCAGTTGGCAGTGAACTTCTCTAACTGGTCCTGGCAAGAGTTGGTCTCGCCGCCCAGGTCCCACTCGTAGGCTGCGAGTCCCACGGCGAGGATGCGACCGGCGATAGTGGTGGTCGGGTCAAAGTCAACAATACCGGCGCAGCAGTAGTCCACCACGTGGTTCCACGTGCCCAGCACATGGCTGCCGGTCTGGTCCTCCCATGCCTTCACGACATTGGGGTTGGGAGCGAGGCCGTAGCTGTTGAGGTCCCACATGCAGTTGTGGTCGCCCTTGACACCCGAGCCGATGAACGTGTAGATGCTGCGGTCATACAGGCCGCTGACAAACTTCATGCCGCGATAGATGTCGTGACCGCTGTGGTCGTAGATCTGACCCTCGGTGTTGCCGATAATCGGCTGCGAGCCCCAGATGTCAGGATTGGGACCGCCCTCGCCGCTGCCGAAGATGCCCGGCGCGAGAGCCTCGGGCAGACGACCCAAGCCCACGGTGAGTTGAGTGGCGTGGTTGGTGAGCAGCAGGTTGCCGCCATCGGTGACAAACGCCTTCAGGGCATTGATAACCTCATTAGAGACAAGGCTTGCAGGCAGGTTGGTCCAACCATTGGCAATGCCCACGCGGTCGCACGCCACCCAGCAGGCGGCATGAGCCTCGGTGTCCAACTCGTCAATCTGTGACGCGGTGAGCAACACACCCTTGCCGCTGTTCACATAGTTTGCCTTGAACCACGCGGCAGCCGCCTTCTCGTCGGCGCTGGTCTCGTAGTCGTCGGCCACGAGCATGGCAATCATTGAGCCGCTGCCCTTGGACTCGTAGGGGATGTTGACGCGCACCGTCTGGCCCTGGCTGACACGACCGTCGCTGTAGCGCGCCTTCACGGTGTAAGACACCTCCACGTTGGTGGGAGCCTTCTTGATGTAGTAGCTGTCCACAACACCGTCAATGTTGGTGATGTCGGTGTCGTCCTTGATGATTTGGATGCCGCTCAGGCCCGAGGCCGACGGATTGACCCAGCGCAAGGTGAGCTCGCGACTGCCGGGAGTGTAATCCGCCACAAGGTTGGTCACGCCATCGCTGGCATTCATCGGCTTGAGGTCCACGTTATTGCACGCGCTCAGGCCCAACAGCAGGGCGATTAAGCCCAAATATATCTGTTTCATGTTAGTCTTGAGTTAATCTTTAAAGTTGCTTATACAGTCCGTTGGACTTGTCAATCTCCTCCTGCGGCACGGGCAGGAAAATCTCGTTGTCGCTCACCGAGCGGCCGCTATAGTAAGTGCGCAGGTCGCTCTCCTGAGTCATATAGGTGTTCATCGTGTTGACCAGGTAGGTGTTGCCCCAACGCACCAGGTCAAACCAGCGGTTGCCCTCAAGCGCGAGCTCCAGGCGGCGCTCAAAGCGCACTGCCAGGCGGGCGCGGTCTTTGGTCCAGTAGAGGTTGCCGTCCCAGTCGGTGGGATACAGCTCAACGTAGTAGTCAGCCTTTTGCGGGTCGAGGTCCACGGGCGAGTAGTTGCCGTCGATGCTGGCAGCTGCGCGGGCGCGCACCTGGTTGATCAGGTCGCGGGCCTCAACGAGGTCCTCGTCAGTGGCGGCATTGGTGCCGGCAGCGAGCTCGATGAGAGCCTCAGCCTTGAGCAGCAGGATGTCGGCATAGCGGATAAACATGAAGTTGAGCGAGCTGCAGCCCCAGGGCCATGCTGCCAACGCGTCCTTGGGATCGGGCCAAGCCTTCTTGTTGGAGAACTGACCGTACACATCGATGGCACGGCACCAGCCGGCGGTGTAGGTGTGACCACGCCAGGGGAAGCCGATGCGGCCCACGGTGAAATCCAGACGCGGGTCGAGCGTGCCGGCATAGTCCTCGGTCACATCAACGTCGTTGAACGAGCCGTCAAGATAGGGAAGGCCATTGTCGGGGTTGGTGCGGAAGGCGTTGACCAAGTTCTGCGAACCATAGAAGAAATCATCACCCGTGCCGTACAGGTTGCCGTCGCTATAGGTGCAGTTCAACAGGTTCGACCAGTTGATGTGGGCATTGTCGCTCGCCGTGGAGCACTGGAGGGCGAAAATGCTCTCCGAGCCGTTGTTGAACGCAATCTTGGACATGTCGCCAAAGTTGCTAAACAACTTGTATTGTCCGCTGCTGATTACGGCGTCGGCATTCTCCTCGACACCTATCCAGTCGCCGGTGAAGGCGCACACCTTAGCCAAAATAGCCTGTGCGGTGGTGCGGGTGATGCGGCCCACGGGGCTCTTGGCGGCGGGCAACGCTGCGATGGCATCCTTCAGGTCGCTCTTGATGAAGTTGAAGATCTCGGCGCGGGAGAACTCGTCGTTAGTCTTGGAGTTCACGTCATCCCCCTCATTGAAGTAGGGAATGCGGTTGAAGATGCGAATCAGGTCAAAGTAGTACCATGCGCGCAGGGTCTTGAGCTCGCCCATGAGCTGGTCGGCATTAGAGATACCCTCGGCGTTGTGCAACGCGTTCATGGCGCTGTGCACACGCGAGATGGCGAAGTAGTTGTTGCGCCACTTGTCCAGACCGCTCACGTTGTCGGCGGTGATCTCGCTCACCTCGAGCAGGTGGATGTTCTCCTCCATACCCGTGCCGCCACCGCCCTTGTAGGCGTCATCGCTGCGCACGTCAAAAATCCAGTTGGTCGATGGACCGGCAAAAGCCTCGTTGTTGCCATAGAAGTGAGCCTCCAGACCGGCATAGGCCGATGCCACCAGACCCTCGATGGAGCTGTCGTCGAGCTGCTCGCTCGTGAACTGGCCCTGGGGGACGGTGTCAAGCATGTCGTTACATGCCGTGGCGGCGGTCAGCAGCGCCGCGCCACACATCATTTTATATATAATAGATTTCATTGTGTTATTATTAGTCGTTTTTCGAGTGCTCGTATGGTCGAGTGTTCGAATATTCTAATTAATTATGAATTTACCTCCATTAGAACGAGATGTTCACACCCAGTGAGAATGTCCTTGCGCGGGGATACGGACCGTTGTCAACGCGAGCTCCGTACTGGCCCAGAGGCACCTCGGGGTCAAGGCCCTTGTACTTGGTCATGGTGAACACATTCTCCACCTGGCCGTAGATGTTCAGAGCACTCATGCCCAGCGTCTTGAGCCACGGCTGGTCAAAGCGATAGCTCAGCTTAATGTACTTGCACTTCATGTAAGAGCCATTCTCGACAAAGTAGGTCGACATGCGGCTCTC
>CAMHDX010000031.1 GCA_946183895.1 uncultured Porphyromonadaceae bacterium
ACAGTAGCACCATCTACACCAGCAAGGGGTGGTATAACACCAGTGTAGACGATGCCACGTTGTCCGACCGCTCGACCATTGTCGCTAAAGACGGGCAGACCTTGACCGGCGACACCCTGTACTACGACCGCAAGCGCACCTATGGCATCGCGCGCGGCAATGTGGTGCTGACCGACACCGCCCACAGTGTCATACTCGATGGCGACTATGGCTATCACGATGATGTGGCGCACTACAGCTATGTCACGCGTCGGGCTCGGGCCCGCGAATTTTCGGGCAAAGATACCCTCTATCTCCATGCCGACACGTTGTGCACGCTGATTGAGGGGCCTGATAGCCTGCGCCTGCTGCGAGCGTTTAAAAATGTGCGTTTTTATCGCACCGACATGCAGGGCTTGTGCGACTCGATGCAGGTGAGTGAGGCTGATTCTATTCTGCACATGTATCATGACGCGGTGGTGTGGAACGAGGCTCGTCAAATCGCTTGTGATCGCATTGACGTGCACTTTAATGACAGCACCATTGACTGGGCGTCGCTGCCGGTTCCGGGCATTGTCATCAGCCATGTGGGAGAGCGATATTTTGACCAATTATACGGCAAGCGCATGTACGCCACGTTTGAAGGCGGCGAGATGCGTCGACTTGACGTTAACGGCAATGTGATGGCTATCATGTATCCGCAAGAGAGCGATAGCACTTACAATAAGATGGTTAATGCGGAATCCAGCTTTCTCACCTTGTTGCTCAAGCCCAAGCAGGAAGTGGAGAAACTGACCATGTGGCCCGAGGTCACCGGACAGGTGACACCGCTGTTCCAATTAAAGTCGTCGCAGATGTTCCTGCCGCAATTTGTGTGGCATGAGAAGCGTCGTCCCAAATCACCCGATGACATCTTTCCTGAAGGGGAACACCCTGTCGCGGCAAATGTTGAACCGGTAACTGACGATAAGATTGAGGAAGATGAGCACTGACGTGATAAAATTGCTACCGGATAGCGTAGCCAATCAGATAGCTGCCGGCGAGGTGATTCAGCGACCGGCTTCGGTCATCAAGGAGCTGGTCGAGAATGCTATTGACGCGGGTGCCACCGAGGTCGAAATCATCCTTAAGGAGGCAGGGCGCAATCTCATCCAAGTGGTGGATAACGGCTGCGGCATGAGTGATACCGATGCGCGTTTGGCATTTGAGCGCCACAGCACCAGCAAGATACGCTCGGCAGCCGACTTGTTCGCGCTGCACACTATGGGCTTCAGAGGCGAGGCGTTGGCGTCAATCGCCGCCATCGCCCAGGTTGAGCTGCGCACCCGTCGTGAAGGCGAGACATTGGGCACACGGTTGCTAATCAATGGCTCGCAATGTGAGCTGCAGGAGCCGGTGGCATGTCCGCTGGGCAGCAATTTCATGATTAAGAATCTGTTCTTCAATGTCCCCGCGCGACGCAAGTTCCTCAAGTCAAACCGCGTGGAATTGTCCAATATAGTCCACGAGTTCGAGAAACTGGCGCTCATCAACAACACCGTGCGCTTCACGGTTGTGCACGACGGGCGACTGCTGTACAAGTTGCAGGAGGGCTCGTTCTTGCAGCGCATCTGCGCCGTGTTCGGCCACTCGCTGGAGCAACAGTTGTTGCCGGTCGACATTGACACGCCGCTGGTGCGGGTCACCGGTTTTATCGGCAGGGTGGAGCACGCGCGGCGGCGCGGCGCGTTGCAATATCTGTTTGTCAACGAGCGCTACATGCGGCACCCCTATTTCCACAAGGCGATTATGGCGTGTTACGAGCAGCTCATTCCGGCAGACCATCAGCCCAACTACTTCCTCCGCTTTACGGTCGACCCGCAGGCAATCGACGTCAATATTCATCCCACCAAGACCGAGATTAAGTTTGAGGACGAGATGCCCATTTGGCAGATACTCAACGCCGGGGTCAAAGCCACGTTAGGCAGGTTCAATGATGTGCCGTCAATCGACTTTGACACCGAGGGCCAACCGGAAATCAAGCCATTCAGCACTGAGGTCGCTCCACCGCCATTGCAGGACCTTGACCCGACCTACAACCCGTTTGCCGACAATGCCCGCCGTGCCGCAATTGACGCCTCAAAGGCCGCTACGACCGAGTGGCAGCAACTGTATGCCCGCTTTGAGAACGACCAATCCAAGCAAGTGCCTGAAGGCAACAGCGCCACACAACGTGCCGACAATGAGCTCTTTGACGTCACCGGTGGTGACGCGTCCTTGTTCCTGCAGTTGAAGGGGAAGTATATCATCACACCGGCGCGCAGCGGGTTGATGGTTATTGACCAGCACCGCGCCCACACGCTCATTCTATACAACACCTACACCAGCGCCTATAACGAGGGCATCAAGCGATTGCCGGCTCAGCGACTGCTGTTCCCGGTTGACTTGCCGCTCAGCGCGCAGCAATCGGCAACGCTGTCGCGTGTGCGACCCATGCTGGAGACCATCGGCTTTGTGCTGCGCTCAAGCGGTGATAGTTGGCAGGTGATTGCGTTGCCCGCCGATGTTGACACCCAAGCCGTTGCCGACGTGATTGATGATATCATTGTTCGCATTGCCGACATTCCCGAGGGCAGTGAGGAGCGCGCACTGCGTCAATTGAGCATTGAGCGGATAGCGTTGAGCGTCGCCACGCGAGCCGCGATGCCCTATGGCAAGGTCCTCTCCGGTCAGGAGATGGAGCACCTGGTGTCGCAACTGTTGCGGCTCGAGGCCCCCAATTACACCCCCGGCGGCAAACTCATCTTGTCAATCGTGCCATTTGACTACTTCACCAAGCTGTTTCAGTAAACACGATGAGTGGAGTCAGTCTATGTATCGGCGTGTGATATCGGCATAGGCGTCAATGCGCCTGTCGCGCAGGAACGGCCACCAGCGCCGCACTGTCTCGCTGCGGTGCATATCCACATCAACGACAGTAACCTCCTCATCAAAGCCGGCGCGATACAGGAACTCGCCTTGCGGTCCGGCGACAAAACTGTTGCCCCAAAAACTGATGCCACGGGTCTGTCCGCTGGGGTCAATCTCGTGCCCCACGCGGTTGACGCTGACCACCGGCAAGCCGTTTGCCACAGCATGACCGCGCTGGACTGTCACCCATGCCTCCAGTTGGCGCTGCTGCTCGGCGGGCGTGTCGCTGCTCTCGGTGCCGATAGCCGTGGGATAAATGAGCATCTCGGCTCCGGATAGCGCCATCAATCGCGCGGCTTCGGGATACCACTGGTCCCAGCACACTAGCACTCCCAAGCGCCCCACGGCAGTGTCAATGGGCTTGAACCCCAAGTCGCCCGGAGTGAAGTAGAATTTCTCATAATAGGCGGGGTCATCGGGTATGTGCATCTTGCGATAGATGCCAGCGATGCTACCGTCAGTGTCAATCACCACAGCGGTGTTGTGATATAGCCCGGTAGCTCGTTGCTCAAAGATTGAAGTGACCAGCACCACGCCATGTTGTGCCGCCACAGCGCGATAGGAGGCGACCGCCTCGCTATCGAGTGTGACCGCGAGGTCGAAGTTGTCAACACTCTCTTGCTGGCAAAAGTAAAGGCTGTCGTGCAACTCTTGCAACACAACCAGTTGTGCGCCTTGTGACGCGCATTGGGCAATCTTGTCTTGCAATCGCGCGCGATTGCCGGCCACATCGCCGGTATTGGCTTGTTGTATTATTCCAATTTTCATTATGTTAGATATATTCAGGTGTTAGTGAAATCGGGGTCAAATATTCATTGTGGCGCAGTGGAGCGAGCCGTGTTGCTTGATGAGCGCGACACAGTTGATACCTATTGCCTCATGCTGCGGAAAGCACGAGGCAATGGTCGCGATGGCGGCGCGGTCGGTATCGGCGCCATAGGTTGGCACCAACACGCGAGTGTTGGTACACAGGAAGTTGGCATAGGTGGCGGGCATCGGTTGGCCGTCATCATCAAGCACGAGCGGTGGCTGCGGCAGGCGGACAAGGCGATAAGGGGAGCCCTCGGCCGTGGTGAACGTCCTGAGTTCGGCCTCCATTAGCGAGGTCTCTGCCTCAGTGCTGCAGGGACTATACACAATAACATTGCCGGGCGCGAAGCGGGCAAGCGTGTCGATGTGGCCATTGGTGTCATCGCCGGCAATGCTGCCATGGTGCAACCACAACACGCGCCTCACACCCAGCCGTTGCTTGAGCTGGTCCTCAATCTCACTGGCACTCAGAGCGTCATTGCGGTTGGGCGATAGCAGGCATCGCGATGTTGTCATCAATGTGCCGTGACCATCGCTCTCAATTGAGCCGCCTTCAAGTACAAGGTCAAGCCGGTTCTCCACCGGGTGGGGCAGTAGCCCCATAGCGTCAAGACGTCCCGTCACTTGATTATCATAGTTGGCGGCAAACTTCATGCCCCATGCGTTGAACGTGAAATTGAGCAGCCGGATGGTGCCGTCGGTCTCAACGCGAATGGGACCATAGTCGCGGGTCCATGTGTCGTTGGTCGGGATAATGGCTATCTTGATGCGAGGCGAGCCTGCTTCGACCGGCTCTGGCGACACTAGTAGCACGTTGTCGCCGCCGTCAGTGATTGCTTTGATAATCTCGCGATAGCATTGTCGCACCTCGTCAAGCATGTCGCGCCAGTCAGTGTCCTGATGTGGCCATGCCATTAATACACAGTCAGTATGTTCCCATTCTGCGGGTAATCGCCTCATAGTTCGTTGGTTTACGCGTTAATTATCCTGTCAAAATTGAGCCGCCAGCGAGAACATGACGGCGCGATGTTGATGATTGTAGCTTGGTGAGAACACCATCGCTTTGCCCTTGCCGGCTTTGTCCTCCAGCCCCAGCAAGCGGCGCTCAAACGGCAGTAGCCAGTATGCCGCCCGGGCGGCAAGTATGCCTATTCCCGCTCCCACAATCACGTCGTTCAAGTAGTGCTTGTGATTGCTCAGGCGCAGTATCGCGACAGTCGTGGCGACACCATAGCCGATGGTGCCGATGCCGTTGCCATACTCCAGCCTTAGCAACTCGGCGCCGGTGAAGGCAATGGTTGTGTGACCCGACGGAAAACTGCGCTTGTCGCTCAGGTCCGGTCGCTGCTCGGTGACGATGTGCTTTAGCGCCCAGCTACAACCCATCGAGAGAGCGTGAGCAGTGGCTGTGGTGAGCACGCGGTCCACCACGGTGCTGCCGGACTTCTTGCCGGGGACGGTCAGTGTGGCGATATATGCCAATGACGGTGCGAACCGCAGGTAGTCGTCAACGTGGGTGCTATGGTCGCCAAACCAGTCGTTGACACCGCGATTAATCGTGTTGGGCTGATTGAACGAGAGCGCGACCCCGGTTGCCAACAGGGCGCACGGGGCTATCATCTGCTTCCACTCAAAGCGGTAACCCGCCGGCGGTGGAGCAATAGCGATGCTATCGATTGTAGAGGCATTAACCACCGGTGCTGAACACAGTGTTATTGCCAATGCAATTGCCGTGAAAATTCTATTCATTTCACAAAATTAGCGATTATTCTGCTAATTCCCAAATTTCCCGATAGTATTGATAGCAGATTGATAGCAGATTGATAGCAGATTGATAGCAGATTACTAACACTATAATGATGGGTCAGCGGCGAGTGGCGCCGGTGTGGAGGCTGAGGGCGGGCAGGTGCAGCGAGTCGCATTCGGCAAGCAAGAGCGCACGGGTCGTGGCATCGAGGTTGCCGGCGAGCATGACGGTGTCAAATGCTGCATAGCGACGCAACGCGCTGACCGTGTGGTGATAGCGACGTGTGATCAGCATGAAGCGAGCGTGCGGCAGTGGTGTGGTGCTGTCGATTGGAGCCTTAGCGGTTCGCTTCCACTGACCTCCGCCTGCTGCGATGGTGATATGTCCCGACAAATGAGCCATTTGCAAGTTGACGCGAGAGTGCTCGTCGTTGTCGGCCTTCAACTCGCTCAGATGTGTGATGCCGTGATAGCCCAGCAGCCCCCGCATGTTGTTGCGAAAGGCCGCCAAGTCAAAGTATCTGGCATACGGCGCCCACACTACGGCACTGTCACCATTGACACTCAGCACGGCAGTTCCGGTCGATGTGTTGAGATAGTAAATCGCCCTGCTGCCGAATCGGTCGTGATAGCGCCACGAAGTGAATGTAGATGCTATTAGCAACACGAGGCCCGCTATTGCCCATCGCGTTTTGCGCCCGGTGGCGCTCAACAGGAGCAGCGCAATTCCGCCACATGCGAGCGCAACGCCAACGCTATCAATCCACATGGGACCCACTGCCATTGCCGACCATGATGACACACTGCTCGCGACCAGGTCAATCAAGGTGTTGCAGCCATTCATGATACTTGCCGTCACAATCGGGTCAATGCCAATGCATGCCAGTATCAACTCGACGATAGCGACGACCATTATCAGCGGGAAAGCCGGCAGCAAGATCGTGTTGCTGATAAACGACAAGGGCGCGACGGTGTTGAAGTAGTAAGCCGTGATGACCGATGTCGCTATTGATGAGACGATTGAGACAACTATCAGTCCAATGATGTAATTGACGACCTTAAAGCGTGTGCTCAAGCGTGGTAGTAGTGTTGAGGATGCCACCGAGATGGTGATTACTGTGAAGTACGACAAGATAAATCCGGCATTAAACAAGTCTGCCGGGTGTATCAGCAGTGTAACAAGGGCGGCGATGCACAGCGCGTTGCCCAATGTCGCCTTGCGGCTCAGCATGCGCGTCAACATGACAACAATAACAAGAATACCGGCCCTGACAACCGATGGCGACAATCCGGTGAAAATCATATAACCCACTGTGACAACAAATGTTACGGCAAACCGCACATTGCGATGACCCGCATAGTCAAGAGGGTAGAGCAGCAGTGATAATATCAGCGAAATGATGGCGATGTGCAATCCGCTCAGTGCCAACAAGTGGGCGATACCTGCCGCCGAATAGAGGTAGCGCGTGTCGCGATTGATGAACTCGCTGTCGCCCAGTGTGATGGCAATGATTAATCGCCGCGAGCCCATTGTCAGGTTATCCATTGCCATGACGTGATGAGTGGCTTTGAGACGATAACACTCAATGGCATTGAAGAATGTTGTGGCGCTTCCGGCACGCGTAATGCGCATTGCCTCAATGCGTTGTGTCAACGCGATGCCGCGACGGCGGCAATAGTCCTTGTAGTTGAACTCAAAGGGATTACCGCGGTTGCTGATGTGCTCTAATGCCGCGCTAAAGCTGATGATGTCGCCGGGCTCAAAGGCGTAATCACACCCGATCACATTCAATCGCACTTGTTGACCCACAAGTGGCGTGTCAATGGAGCCGGTGACAAGGACATCAAGGTCCATTGTCGTTTCGCGGACTTCAAGGCTCTCGATGCGTGCCGTTACGGGGGTGCCTTTGCTGCGGCTAACATCAATCTCGTCAGGCAGTTGCAGCGTCATCAAACTGTAGCCGACGGACCATGCCAACATGACCACCGGCACCGCGCGCCACCATTGCCACCGGGTGGACTTGAGCGGCGACACACGCATCATGGTCATGAATATCAGCGCAATCACTGCCACGACGACAACGGCTATGATAGCCGCAGTGTTCAGGTCATAGCGGTCGGCACTCCAAATGCCTAAGCATAACGGTATTAGAAGGTATAATAGCGGATTATGTTCCAGTAATGTGCGGGGCATGGGCGCCTCAATTATCATCCCATATCTCGTATGACACAAATGCCTGCAGCAGAAGCATTTCCAGACCATTCTTGACCTGGGCGCCATACTTGGCGCTCTCGCGCATGAACCGTGTCTCGTCGGGGTTATAAATCAAGTCATAGCACAAGTGATGCTTGTTCAAAAATCGATAAGGGAAATCAGGCGCTTGCTCCACGTTGGGGTACATGCCCACCGGTGTGCAGTTGACAATGATGTTGTTATGCTCCACCATTGAGCGGGTCAGCTCCTCATAGACGAGCGTTGTGGCCGTTTTGCGCCTTGACACAAAATGCACCTCAATGCCGCGGTCGGTGAGGGCCTTGGCCACCGCCTTAGCCGCCCCGC
>CAMHDX010000032.1 GCA_946183895.1 uncultured Porphyromonadaceae bacterium
GAGAAAGTTATTAATTGTATTGTTATTCGCGATTTGTGCTGCGTGTGGGCTTGACGCTTATGCGCAAGACCATAGCGCAGACTTGCAATCAATTATCAAGTAATCGAAACGATTGAAATATGGCAATGACAGACAAGACGCCTTTGTGGCTCAATTTGAGAAAGGAGTATATTGACGATAACTTTGAGACGCTCAAAAGTTATCTCTCTGAGTATTCTAGCGACCCGAGTGGCGATAGCTTTTACCAAACGACTATCGCGCTGTTGCGAACCAGGGTTGAGGACTTGCTCACGACGATTGCGTCCAAGCCGATATATGGCGACGACGATGAGCGCAAGTCGGTGATTTTCAACGCGTCGTTGCTCGCGGTCTATCTGCTGGTGGACGGGCAACATGAGTTGGCGTTGCCGGCGTATGTCGCCTTCATGGGGCAACTGCTCGTACTCAATCCGCGTTTCACCGACTCGTTGATTGCGGCGGCGGCAGGGCGGTTAAAGTATGAGAAGATTAACAATTATGGCTTCACGTGGAAGGACATTGATAAGGTCGGAACCGAAATGTTCGCCTACAACGCGTCCAAGCTGGTGGTGTTTGATGTCCCTCGCGCCACACCGCTCAAGTTCAGCAAATTCGGGACGGCTCTGATCACGGCTAATGGCCTCTTCCTGACTCACGAGTCCTCAAGCGCGTCACTCAAGCTTATTAAGGACGGTGCCGATTCGCTGGACACGGGTATAGGTATTTGCCTCAAGACATCTACGTCCGCCAAGCTCAAGAAGAGCCAGCAGACCAGCCTCACCACTATTGAGGAATACATTGATGATTTCATCAACCAGCAGGGCGAGGTGTACAGCAAGAAGACCGCGCCTGCTGCCCTGAAGACCTATTGTGATAATGATGAGGTCGTGGTCCGCATCTCCAATATCGACCACCGTAAGGGATTGATATATGTCGAGACAACAAACCCCGAGTATCAGCAACTGTCAGGGCCCATCGTGTTTGAGAAACCGAGCCTGGTCTATTACTACACTAATTCGCTGTATGTCTATTTCACGGTCGGCGATTATCTCAAAGCGACAATCTCCGATGCCCGTAAGCCGACTTTCAACATCGAGAAGCAACTTGTCGACTTCTTTGTCGACGATACCCGCAGGGCGGAGGACGAAGGTGACGAGTTCCTCGCCAAACTGATTGACGAGAAGCCGGGGTTTTATGGCTGGATTAATGAATTCGGCATTGCGATGTATACGTCCAATACCGGTGATTTGAGCCGTGGAGAGTTCGCGATACTCTCGGTTGTGAAATATGAGCAAGGTAAATATCACGGCAAAATTGATGCCCAGGTCTTGAGGATGTCTGATGACAGCTTTGATGAGAAAACGGCGAGACATGATTGCATCAGAGCCTTTGCCGACGATACGCCCGCCCCTGAATTCTCAAAGCCCGAGGAGGAGGCGAGCGAGCTGAGCCCTACAATCCTGTCGCTGTTACTCAGGCAGTTGTTCAGCTACCAAAAGACCTTGCTCAAACCCTCTGAGCGCTATTGTGTGCTTGCCAACGCGAGTGTCATGGCTGAGGTGATAGGTGACAACCTGTCGGCGTCCTATCTCAAGTTTGAGCGCACCTACCTGCGCGCCCTGGTCCAGTTTGTCACCGATGGCAACATGAGCGACATCAGTCTTATCCCCGATGACAGTTACAAAGACGCGAAGTCCACGTTAATCCGCTTGTCGATTATCGAGTTGCTGCGAGAGTATGGCAAGAAAGGGGATTCTGAGAAGCTGTCAAACGCTATTCATGAATACAAGGATACGGTGCCTATCCTGTCAAGGTTGGCGAGGCTTATTCAAACTTCAAATGACATGCAGGACACGCTGTCACGGGCGGCCCTGAACGTTATCAAGCGCGAAATTATCAAGACCCTCTCGCTCGAGACCGAGAATGACGCCGACCTCGAGGCGGAGGGCGGTACCTATCTCGGCGTCGAGAGCGGCACGCAGGAGTTCAAGACCTCGATGATTTACCCCTCGGACAATAACATGCAGCCCGATGAGTATGTGCAAAACCAAAACGTCCTCAAGGGTGTGTGCGCTTTCCTGAATTCCACGACCGGTGGCGTGCTGTATCTGGGTGTCAACGACCAGGGGTATGTTGTCGGTGTGGAGAACGACATGAAGTTCCTGAAATTGAATTCAACCGATTCTTATCTGCGCTATGTGCAGGACACAATCAAGAAGTTCTTTGGCGTTGATTCGCTACAATTCATCAGGATTGAGCCACTGTATGACAACCGTGTCGTCGCTATCCACATTGACCCGCACCCTTACAGGGTCGTGGAGCTGAACAACACCGCTTATCTGAGGGTCAACGCCGAGTCGCGCGAGATGCCCGAGAATGTGCGCCAACAACTCATCGACCGCAAGGTGTTTACCAACAAGGATGCGGCGGCGGCAATCTCATTGTTGCAGCACGCGTGCGCACAAAAGAAATGCGCCGTCCTGCATGACTACTCGTCATCCAATAGCGGCAATATCGCCGATAGGCTGGTCGAACCATACGAAGTTAAGCCCGAGGATGGCCTGGTCATGTGTTATGACCGAGATGTACTGAAGGTAGGTGTGTTCAAAATCAACCGCATCAAGTGGGTGGAGATCAAGCAGGACATGCCGTGGTCCAATGTTGAGAAACACAAGAAGATTGAGGTCGATGTGTTCCACATGTCGGGCGAACGGCCAATCCATGTGAGCCTCAAGCTTGACATGATGGCAAAGAACCTGCTTGTCGAGGAGTATCCACGAGCCGCCGAGTTCCTTCAACCGCACAAGGGCGACACCAATATATGGTACTTTGACACTGATGTCTACAGTCTGGATGGCGTCGGCAGGTTCTGCATGGGTCTGCTGGACCACATAGATATCGTCGATTCCCATGAGCTGCAGGATTACGTAGTGCAGGCCACCCGCAAGGCAGCCGCCATGTATGGCTAAACATCAAGTTTCTGAAGTATCCTAAGCTTGATGTTTAAAGCTTAGTAGTTGCTTATAATTTCGCAACTATATATTTCTCTCTCGAAAATTGATCGAAAATTCCCAAAAATTATTTAATCCCGTAAATTCCCGTAAATCCACGTAAATTTAATTCTCACGATAAATTTCTATAAATAAAACATTTACGATAATTTACGTAAATTTACGGGAGATTCTTGTTTCGGAAATTTTCGGGGATTTGCACAAGTTGTTCCTCGCCGAGGAACTGTAGAGTGGGTCAGCATACCCCACCATTCAGTCGCAGGCTCCTGTCATGGTGGGGTATGCTGATTGGTTATCGCCGGTGGCGATGCGTTAGCGGATATACGCGGTACTTTAGAAACTTAAATTGTTTATTTCTTCTTCTTGGTGTAACTCATGTGGACCTTCTCCCACGACAGGGTGCCGTCGGCATTGACGTGGACGCGCACCAGGTAGTCGCCGGGGTTGGGGCTGTTCTCCTCGCTCATCGAGTCGAGCGTGAGGTAGGTCACGCCCTCAAACTCGCGCTCGTCCCATGCATGCACGTGGCCGCAAAAGACGATTGACGTGTTCCACTTCTTGAACTGGTTGAGCAGGAAGAAGGTCTCCTCGCGCGGGAACGTCGAGGCAAACTGCCACGCCGACGGGCGGAAGATGTTGGTGTGAGAGAACACGAACGTGTGGCGATATTTATTTTTGTCATCACCATCAAGCACTCCCTCTTCGATCAAGTCAACCTGCTCCTGGCCCAACGTGCCGCTGGCGGTGTCAAGGAAGATGAAACGATCGATAGCTTCGGTTTCGCCGCTGGAGTTGATGATATGCACCGGGAACTCATAGAACGACGAGTGGAAAATATTGCTCCACAGGGCCCAACCGTTGTGAGTGATGTCATGGTTGCCCACCACGGGGAAGAACGGATAGATGATCTCCTGAAAGGTCATTGCTTCCTCGCTATCGTGTGGGACTCCCTTAGGATAGTAAATTTTGTTGTCGTCAGTGTCAAAATTCTTGGCGACATAGCGCTTCTTGGCTGCCTGAATGAGCGAGTCGAGCCTGATGTAGTACTCCGGCTTGGTGTCGGCGATGTCGCCCAGATGGGCATAGAACGTGTCTTCGTTCTCAAGACCGATGGCAAGCATCTCGTCCATGCGGCCCGGATCCTTGGTCAGGTGGCTGTCACCTCCCACGATAAAGGTGTAGTCGCCTTTCACTCCAGCCATGACGAATTCGTCAAGGTATTGGCTATAGTAGAGGTGTGACATCTTGACGCGATCCTCAACGGCGGTGCCGCTCACCAGCACGCCAATGGGGCTCACCTTCTCACACGAGGTGAGGGCGACGATGGCCAATGCGGCTATGATTGTAATGTGTTGCAGTTTCATATTCTTGTTTACCACTTGTATTTAATACCTAATTTAATCGAAGTCTCATACTTTGACGCCAACTGGCTGATGCTGCCCGCCGGACGCACATTGAGCTCGCCGAACAGGCGTAGACGACGCGGCAGCGGAGCGTAGAAGCGCACACCCCAGTTGATGTTCCAGTTCTCGTAGTAGAACTCGTCGTAGTTGCGGAAGTACAAGCCGATGTTCCACGGATTGTCGCGATGGCGCACGTTGACTCCCAGACCGAAGGTGAGCGTCAACGGCTCGGTGTAACCATCGCTGGTGTGCTGATAATGTATCCACGATTCGCCCAGACGCACGTCGACATAGGCGGTCTCCCATGTCACCGACACGTTGCCTATCAACTCGTTGAAGTTGAACTTGTTGTAGCGATTGTACAAGAATTTGCCGTCAAAGAACAGGCTGCCGTACTTCAACGGCAACCGGTAGCCGCCGGTCACGTCCATCGAGAAGAGCTGCTTGCCAAACTGCATCTGCATGTCGCCACCCACATGCCATCGCGGCGTGAAGTGGCGTGTGTAGGACCCGGCCAGGCCGCCAAAGCCGTCGGTCACCACGTTGGTTCCCGCCATGACGTAGCCCGACACCTCGTTCTTGTGCTCGCCGTCAAACGCGTGGTTGCCGCAGTATGCCTGCGACATGGCAACGCCGGAGCCGACAAACATCGTCAGTAGTAGTAGGAATAACTTTTTCATTGATTAAAACTATGAATTGAATATAATGGTTATTGTCATCAATCTGTCAGAAACGGATGCTCAATGCGCCGCCCAGCACCCACTGGTGCAGCGACTTCTTGGTCTTGGACACCGCCGGCTGCGTGATGTCAACGTCGGCGAGCTCATTCAGGGCTCGTACCGTGCTTGGCGACAACGTCTCCAGGAAGCCGAACGGGTTGTAGGTCGCGGTGAACGTCTTGCGGCAGTAGTCATAGTCCATAAACACCTTGAAGGCGAACATGTTCTTGTGAGCATATGCCAGCGAGATGCCGCTGCCGAACTTCACCGAGTTGGACGCGTGGACATTGAAGTGGGTCCACTTGCCCGACACGTCGGTGTCGGTCTTGCGCATCAGGTCGGTGCTCGTGCCGTCAAGGTAGCCCTCAAGGTCCATGGCTAACTCCTTGCCCTCGTAGGCGGCACTCACCTCAATGTCGTTCATCACCGAGCGACCTATAATCGCTTTGCTGCCCAGGGCAAACCGCTCGGTCAACGGCAGCGAGAAGTACGCACCGGCATCGGCGGCAAACTCGGTGAGGTGGTCGCTCTCGATGGTGAACTGGATTGAGCGCACGGCGCCAAGCATGTCGGGGTCCGCCATGAACTCCTTGTACTCTGCCTCCTCGCTCAGGGCGAACTGGCTCCAACCGTTGATGGGCGTGGTCTTGACGCGCAACCTGCCGCCAATGCCCACGTAGGGGCAGAAGAACCACGCCGCCTCGGCGCCAAGCACGGTGGCGGTGCGGAACTGGAGGTGCAACATGCCATCGCCGATGGTGCCACTGTCGTCAACCAGCTCCTCGGGCAGGTCAAACTTGAACGCGGGCAGATCCAGGTGCTTGTTGCCAAAGCCCATACCCATTGAGATGTCGAAGAACGACGGGTGCTTGCGCAGGTCGGGAAATTCCACCAGGTCGTTGCGCAACAGGCCTTTGCCCTTGAACAACAGGTCACAGATGCCGTAGCCCAACTCGACCGACAGGATGCCGATGCCGGCTCCCGAGAGCACGTCCGACACCCAGTGACGATTGTTCAACACGCGCATCACGCCGGTTGCGGTCGCCAGCGTGTAGGCGCCCAGCGAGATCCACCGTGAGCGTGTCAGACCGTACTCCTTGTGCAGGATGGTCGCTGCCATGAAGGCGGTCGCCGTGTGACCCGACGGCCATGCGTTGCGCGACGAACCGTCGGGGCGCATTTCCTTGGCGGTATACTTGATGCCGTTGACCAGACCTGCCATGATGGCTGCCGACATCGCCGACGAGGCCCAGAAGCGCGGCCAGTCGCTGCGACCCTCGTAGCCGCCCAGGTGCAGACCGATGGTCAGCGCCAACGGCACGTACTGCGTGTAGTTGTCAATCTCGCTATGGAAGTTGTACTTGATCAATCGGATGTTGCGGTTGGGATTCTTGTAGTTCTGACGAAATGCCTCTTTCTCGCTCTTGGCAATCATGCCGGCGAAGAACAACGGAATGCCTACCCACGTCTGGTCTTGCCAAAAGGTGTAGGGTTTGGTGGCGGGATTGGTCACGCTCTTGAACATGCGCCAGTCCATGCCGTGATGGGGGTAGCCGGTGTTTAACGTCAGCTGTGGCAAGGCAGTCTGGGTGCTGTCGATAGCGGTCTCAACCTGAGGCGCCTCCTCAACCTCAGCCGCCGCGGCAACCGGCGTTGCCACGCTGTCGGCAAGCACCGCGCTCCCGTCGCTCTCCTCGTCAATTAGGTCGTTGTTGTCTGTGATTGCCTCCAGCACCAGGCTGTCTGGCGCTATCGTGTTGCCGAGGGCTTCCTCAGCGCGAGCTCCTATGCCAATCATCGCGATAGCCGCGAGAATAAGCATTATTGGCTTGTTGAGTTTCATCTGATGTATTTCGGTTATACTTCTGTTTGCAAAAATGACCTGCAAAATTAGCTTTTTTTACCGAATTTCACAAATTTTTATATTTCACTCAACACATCACAACACAATCGTAACACCATCGCGAGTAATCTATGAATCCTATTCTTTAAACAGGTCCTCTGACCTAATTACATGTTGTATAGAATATCGATACATATTTTGTTTTACACCGAATGGCGTAATGAGAGTCAAGTGCATTGCCTTGTGTGATTTGTACGTTTCGATGAAGCGCCCAACTTTATGTCTAAGATTATCGTCATCCGATTTGTTAATGGTATATTCTTTTGTTGAGAATTTTATCTCACAAAGGTTAATGGCTTGGTCAGCGCGCTCTATTACCATATCAATCTGTGCGCCCTCGCCATAAACGGGGTCATCCTTTACTCGCCATGAGTATACCCTGGTTGATACACCCGAGATGCCTAAAGCCTGCTTAATCTGCCTGACGTGTTCGAAACATACTCGTTCAAATGCCAATCCTTCCCATGTGTTTCGCACAGAGGTATTCACATTCATGCTCCAGTATTTCTCATCAATATCAGCGTGGTTGTGAATGAATTTGAAATAAAATAATGTATAGTTGTCCATTAACTGGTAAATGGTTGTATTGCGTTTGATGCCATAATAGCGGTATTGGCGTATAAACCCGCATGCTTCCAAGTCGTCTAAAACCCGTGTCAAAAGGCCATTATTAGTGATTCCACCTTCCTTTGCAATCTCATCTCTTGTCATGCCTACCCGCTTGGTCCCTAAGGTTGAAACAACTTGAATGTATGAATCAGGGTTCCGGAAAAGGGAATCATATAGTTCGCTATACTCGTAATGTAGTTTTCCCATCGGTGAGAAGAATAACGCGTCAATATTTTGTGCAAGGCTTTTTCCGCGCTCCAGCAGGGACCAATAGAAAGGAACACCTCCCATCACCATATAACATTCCAAAATCTC
>CAMHDX010000033.1 GCA_946183895.1 uncultured Porphyromonadaceae bacterium
ACGACAACAAGGAGGGCTGGGACAACATCGACATCTTTGGCTGGATGGGCTATCCGATGCAGATCAAGATCAACTTCCTGTGCCGCGATTCGATTCTCGCCGCTCCGTTGTGCCTCGACCTGTGCTTGCTCATTGACCTGGCTCACCGCGCCGGCCGCTATGGCATCCAGCGCTTCCTGAGCTTCTTCCTCAAGAGCCCGATGCACGACTACACCAAGGACGAGGTGCCTGTGAACCACCTGTTCCAGCAGTATGTCATGCTCAAGAACGCCATCCGCGAGATGGGCGGCTACGAGGCTGACGAGGAGATTGATTGAGTTTAACATTTATACATTGCAATATGAAACGTGTGGGGGTGTCGTGATGACACCCCCACACGTGCGTTTTTTTTCCTGCGTACTGCGCGCTATCAGGCAAACAGGTCGTCAAGCACCACCTGATTTTGCGCGATGCCGCTGTGCTTGCCGTGGGCGACGCCGTAGGTCGTGATCATTGTCAGGTGGACTGTCTTCTTGGGCGACAAGGTCTGCTTTAACGCCTCAATGCGGTTGCGCAACTTTGCCTCCTCGTCCTTGGTGATAACGAACTTGTCGCTCACAAACTTCATTTCGCACAGGTTGACCACGTTGTCCGCGCGGTTGATGAGCAGGTCAATCTGCGCACCGTCATTGTTGTCATCGCCACGCACACTCAATGCCGACAATGTGGACTTGACCCCGCTAATTCCCAGTGCCCGCTTGATTTGCGCCACATGGTGCCAGCACACCTCCTCAAAGGCGATGCCGCGCCATGACCGCATCACGTCCGATGTGATGTTGTCGGTCATGAAGCGACCATCGGTCACGTTGGGCTCGACATATCGTAGCCAAAACAGGCAGAAGTTGTCAATGAGCTTGTAATGCTCCACATTGCCGGCCATGCCGTGCGGGTTGTACCGCAAGATGAAGTCGCTCTCGATTAACGCGGCGAGCGTGTCCGAGAGGCCTCCGCCCAGTGGCAAACCGGTGGCGTGCGCGATCTCCTCACGCGTGAAGCCGCTGTGGCGCGTCGCCAGCAGCCTGATAATCTTTTTGCAATCCTGCGGATTGCCGAAGATGGCGTTGAACAACCGGTTGAACTCGTCCTTGAGCCGCGGATTGTGGCCGAAGAGGATGCGGTCGACGTTCATCTCGAAACTCTCGCCCTTCCTGAAAAAACTCAAGTAGTACGGAATGCCGCCAAAGACCATGTGGCTTTGCATCACGTCGTATCGCGAGAGCTCAATTCCCTCATTGATGAAATATTCCTCACACTCCTTCAATGAGAACGGCTGCAACTTGATTTCGTCGGTCAGCCGTCCGTACAGGCCGCCCCTGCTGTAAGTGATGTTGCCAAGAATCCATGAGGTGGCACTGCCGCACACAATCAGCATCATTTTGTCGCGCCCCGAGCACCAGCCGTTCCAAAAGTTCTCAAAGGCCGGCAGAAAACCCGACCGCGGTGTGTCCATCCAGGGCAACTCGTCCAGGAACACGACCTGACGCCCGCCGTCGTCAAGGAAGGTAAGCAACTGTTCCAATTGGAAGAAAGCCTCCATCCACGTGCCGGGCATCATGTAACCCTCCAGCCCGTGACTAACCATTGAATAGTAGAAACTCTCCAACTGGGTTTTCAGGCGCGACTTGGAACCGCCATGGTCAACGGGCGACACGCCGGTGTGCGTAAACGTGATGCGGTCCTTGAGGGCGTGCTTGATGAGATAGGTCTTGCCGATGCGGCGACGCCCGTACACCGCCACAAACTCCGGACGAGTGCTGCGGTACCGACGCTCAAGTTCCTCAATCTCCGCTTTTCTTCCAACGATTGTGCTCATAGTGCGATTATTATTGATGTTTGTATCTTAAATTGCCGCAAAGGTAATAAAAATCCAACATTCGGCAAAATAAACCTGTGGTTATTCTGCCGATGTCGCCGACATCGCAGTGTTAGTACCCGCATGAGCGCATTCAATTAGCCTGTTTGAGCCGTGCTACCCGCGGCGGACATTTTTTTTTAGGATTTTTGGGTAAACCGCGGGAAAATTTTTACATTTGCACTTATATTGCGAGTATTATAACCTCCTCGTTTTTATAGATGGAGGATAATCGTCTGTCAATCAATGTGTTGGCTAAATAACAAAATTAAAATATATATAAACCTATGAGATTCAGATTAAAGTTTACGCTATCACTCATGTTGGCGCTGTGGTGCGTCATGACAGCGAGCGCCATCAGCGGCGACTACAGTGACCCGGGCGGCGGCACCTACTGGTGCAACGTGTACGTCCACGACGTCGCCGCCAGCAAGTCCTACGGCTGGTGTACCGGCGACAGCGAGGACGGCAAGATGAATGAGTTCCGCGGCTTTGAGTGCTCCAATGGCGGCAAAGTCACCACACAAAATCCGTGGATGTTTTTCAAGTTCCGCTACAACAAAGGGCAGAGCAAGGACTATAAATACAAGAGTTCCAACCAGCAGGTGTATGTGATGCTCAAGGACGGCACGCTTCACCAGATTGTTGACGCCGCTGCCTCGTGGTCGCAGACCGACAAGACTTGGGGTCTGGTGAATTGCTCGTGGGACGGCGAATGGTTCTACGTGCGTTACGCTCCCAATGATCGAGGCATACAAGAGGTGAGCGCGCTGCAGGTGGAGAGCGACAGTTACTACTACCAGAGCAACTTCTGGCACCGCGACTACTGGTTCTATATCCACGCGCGTTACCTCAAGGGCATTGACTTCAGCGAGATGTCGCGCGCACGCGAGGCGAAAATTGAGTGGACCGCGCCTGACAAGGTGAAGGTGAGCGCCGACAATAGCTGGCTGCCGTCGCAGATTGGCAACGGCGTGTCAAACTTCTCGTTCAACACGGTTTATGACGCGACAGTCTACGTGCCCGCCACCGACAAGGTCGTCAGCACCGCCCGCTTCCGTGCCACCAACCGCGGCACCGGCTCCACCGAGCTCAAGGTGCCCATGGACGAGAACTTTGAGGTCAGGGTGACGCGCAACACCCAGACGTCGTTCACCTTTGAGGTGGGCGGCGATGTGAGTCAGAACCTCAACGAGGGCGCTACCCAGTCGACAAGCTTCGTCAACAAGATCGACCGGCTCACGGCGTCGTTCAACCAGGTTGAAGGCACAACGACGCTCTCGTGGGAGGACAGCTACCCGAGCAACCAGGGTGAATACCAGATATACCGCACGTTGCTCAGCGAGAAGGGAGACCTTCAGGGCAACCGCGAGTTGCTGGGCACCACCAAGAACAAGAGCTTTACCGACAATAGCTCCCGCGGCCTCGAGTACGGCAAGCACTACCGCTACGAGGTGTTCATGAAGAAAAACACGTGGGGCGACATCAGCATTCCGTCCAACCCCGAGGCGCTCACAGTGGTCAATGCCACCGAGGTGCGCACGAGCACGGTGCCGGTTATTCCGATGCACCTCGTGCAGGACATGAACGCCACCGACGACGTGCAGGTGAATTGGACCTTCGGCAACGTGCCCAAGAGCGAGAACGATGTCACCTTCAAGGTGCACCGCATCGAGCCGGGCGGCACCGTGACCCGCAATTACACCGAGGTCACCGTGGCGCGCAATGCCGGCAAGGCATCGTTCACCGACGACAAGCCCGCCTCGGCATGCTCGCTCTACGGCTACTTTGTGCAAGTCGACCTTGCCGATAACAAGGTGCATCTCTACAGCGACACCATCTATGCCCACGTGCTCGGAGTGAGTGCCGTCACCGCAGTTGACGCCTCCAAGGGCACCGCCGGCACCGAGGTGGTCATCAAGTGGAAGGCGCGCCAGGTGGGCACCAAGCCCACGCTCTACGACGTGCAGCGCCGCTACATTGGCAGCGACGACTGGACTTCAATCTACGAGGAGGAGGACACCAAGACCACCTACATCTACACCGACAAGACCGCCGAGCCTTGCCGCTACTATGAGTATCGCGTCATCGCCTACGGCGATGACTGCGAGGGCGGCGGGCGCGTGATTGGAAACTCGATGCGCGATGTAGGCTTTAGCCGCGCCTCCGGCGTGATCAGCGGCCGTGTGCAGTTTGAGGGCGGCACCGCGGTGGGCGACGTGCGCGTGAGCCTCTCGCGCGAGACCGATGCCCGCACCGGCACGCCATACCACAGCCGTGCCGTGCTCGAGAAGGGCGACGCGCTGCGCTTCACCAACCTCGGCGGCGTGGTCAACGACCACAAGCCGTTCACCCTGCAGATGTTCGTCAGGCCCGACAGCATTGCCGAGACCATGACGCTGATGAGCAAGCCGGTGCAACTCGACCTGCAGTACAACAAGAGCAAGGCATTGTATGACCTATTGTTGGATGGCACCGTTGCCGGTGGCATCCCCGCGGGGCAGTTCTCGCAGGTGTCGCTGCTGTGTGACGGCAACAAGGTCACCACCTACACCGCCGGCAACCAGATGGTTACCAACGAAGAGAATGTCAGCGCCACGCCAAATTATGGTGAGGCCTTCTTTAAGACACCGCTGATGGACGAGAGCGGCGCATCGTTGGATGGTTGGGAACTGTCTGATATCGGCCGGGATCCCGATTACGGCTGGAAGATTATTGACGGCGCTTTCGCATCTAGCCACCAGACCATTGTCGCCTCTAAAGAGGTCTCAGTCTCGTCACAGATGGCCGGCTATAATGTCAAAGCCTCGGTGGAGATGTCAGCCCCAATGGGAGCAAAAGCGGCGCTTGTGACGGTGACAATGACTGGTGGCGGCCATAGTGACCAGGTAACCGTCTGTGACGACAAAACAGAGCACAGTGAATGGCAAACCTATTCCGTCGAGTTCACAATTCCGGAGTGGGCAACTCTCCTCACATATACAATCGAGGCCAGAGACTCCAAGAATTGGAGTGGATACTATGGTCCGCGCTTCAAGAATATGAAAATGGTATTCTCAGAGGCGGACCAAGGTTTTGACGGCAACGACTGGGTGTTGTTGCCAGACTTCACCGGCAACGTCGACGAGGTGCGCGTGTGGAACCGCACGCTCACCACCGATGAGATTACCGCCGATGTCGACCGCCTGATCAGCGGTGAGAGCGACGGCCTGAAGTCCTACATCACCTTTGACGAGGGCCTCGAGGAGTACGCCTTCGACAGTTCGTGCACCAACGGCCAGCCCAACGGCAACCACGTCACCCTGGGTGCCAACACGCGCCCCAGCGACGTCATTCCCTCCGGCGACCAACTCTCGGCGTACGGCATGACCAACGACAAGGGCGAGTACGAGATTCGCGGCATCCCATTCGCGGGCAGCGGCACGCGTTACAGCGTCTATCCCACCAAGGGCATCCACGCCTTTAACCCCACGAGCCGCTCGGCATTTATCGGCGGCACGTCGATGACAATCAACAACGTCGACTTCACCGATGTGTCAAGCTTCAAGGTGCGCGGCACCATCCGTTACAGCGGCACGACCATCCCTGTGGACAGCGTGAGCTTCTACGTCGACGGCACGCCCTGCAACAAGAACGACCAACTGATTGTCACCGATGCGAACGGCGAGTACGAGATCCAGGTTCCCATCGGCAGCCACTATATCGAGGCGCGCCGCACGGGCCACACCTTTGAGGGTGCCGGCCGCTACCCGGCCAAGGAAATCGGCACCTACGAGTTCCTTGAGGACACCCACATCGACTTCTTCGACAACACTCTCGCCATCGTGGCAGGACGCGTCGTCGGCGGCGAGACCGAGGGCAAGAAGCCGCTGGGCTACGGCGCGAGCGAGAACAACATCGGCAAGGCGGTCATCACGCTCTCGCCGCTTGACCACCCGCAGCGCATGATCAACGCCGTGCAGCACGTTGAGGGCACCACCACCGAGTGGCTCCCCAACAGCGCGAACCTGCCCGTGGCGTCCGCAGCCGACACCATCAAGAGCGTTGCCTACCGCGCCGGTGGCACCCTCGATGACGCCAAACTCATTGTCATCACCACCGACGCGAAAACCGGCGAGTTCAGCGCGCTCATCCCGCCCATCCGCTACAAGGTGGAGAGCGTCAAGTTCCCCAACAACGCCGAGGTGGAGCGCGACGAGATGTTCGGCAGTGTCCCTGCCATCGACCTGCGCAACCCCAACGACACCATCAGGCCGGACACCATGTACACCGGCGAGAAGAAGGCATTGCCGCTGTTCAAGTGCAACAAGAAGCTACTGCTCACCTACCGCTCCCAGCCCGTGATTGACATCACGCAGCAGGGAGCTCCCGCGGGGGCATTCGGCACCGACACCATCGTGGTGCGCGATGCCGGCAAGGATGTCAAGCTGCCCATCTACAGCTATGACGAGGAGACCGGCAAGGTCACCTACAACTACGGCTATCCCATCTTCCAGATGAGCCGCGAATATTCATTCAACATCCATGCCTATGAGCCATACGTCAACTACGATACCGACAAGGCGGGCCGACGCTATGAGGACGCCCTCGCTGATTCGATCATCACGTTTGACAACGAGTTGGGCAACGGCGCGATTATCGCCGCGAAGGATACCATCACTCCCGATGGCCATGAACTCAAGCGAGGCGAATTCGTCAGGCTCACCGCCGAGCAGGTGAAACTCGACTCAATCGGCAAGGGTGTCTACAAGTGGCGCGCCGGCATACCGAGCCTGACGGCACCCTACACCCGCAACATGAACGCCTCGACCGTCATCAACAAGACCACGCGGCTGTGGCGCAACGACCAGGGGCTCAACGCTATTATCACCGGAGTGGTGCCCACCGGCAACAACTTCATCACTGCCGGACCCAACCGCGTGCAGATGGTGCTGCGTGACCCGCCGGGCGATGCTTCCAGCACCACCTGGGCCACCGATACTGTCACCTGTGACTATACCTACACCGTCAGGGGTGTCCACAACAATACCGAGTTGGGAGTTGACATCCGCACATCAATTGAGTTTGATATATTGACCGGCACAGCGTTCTTCGGCAAGTTGACCTATAACACTATTATCGGCGAAAATCAAGTGTCGTGGAAGTATGATGTGAACAAGACCTGGGACAATCATACCTCGGTCACATACACCAACTCCAAGTCGACCTCCACCAGTTCGTCCAACGTATATGTGGGTCGCGACGGCGACGTGTTTATCGGCTACTCCACCAACTATATCATCGGCGCTGCCGACAAGGTGGGTCTGTTCAAGGACGACAGCGGCAACTGGCGCGTCTCCATGGAGGAGACCATGGCGATGGACGAGAAGTTCGACACCCACTTCGAGTTCTCGCAAAAGTATATCGAGACGACGCTGTTTGACAACATCAAGCGCACGCGCAACTCGATGCTCAAGCACATCAACTCCGCCGCCGAGATTGAGGAGGACCCCGTTGTGCCCACCTACTACACTTACCTGCCCAGCACCGACGCCAAGTTCGGTACATCCAACAACGACACGGACGTGTGGGGCGCCGAGGCCAAGGACGGCTTTGACGGCCCGAGTTACTGGGCCCGTTTCCCGAAGGGATATGAGGGCTGTGACAGCGTGATGTGGTGCAACGAGATCGTTGACAAGTGGAAACAGAAACTCGCCGATAACGAGGAGGACAAGCTCAAGGCCTTCGGCGACGCCAAGACCTACCAACTCGGCAACGAGTCGTTTGAGCGCGGCGTGACCGTCACCAACAGCACCGGTTCCTCCTCCAAGGAGGTTCACAACTCCACCGAGGTCTTCTCCACCGGCCTTGCCTATAGGGGCAAGAACGGGTACCTGTTGGACAAGATGGGCGCCATCATCATCTCCAACACCGACATCGGCTACCACCAGACCAAGTACGACGTCGATGAGACGACAGCAAACGAGCGCTTCTCCTACACGCTCAACGACACGCAGCGAGGCAACGCCCACACCGTGGACATCTACAA
>CAMHDX010000034.1 GCA_946183895.1 uncultured Porphyromonadaceae bacterium
TGGATGTTGCCGAAGTTGTGGTGCCGCTCGGCAAATGTGGCTTCGGCGCCGGCCAGCGCCGTCAGGCTCACCGCCATCCACGTCGCTGTGGCAATCATAATTCGCTTGATAGTATCCATTAGTCGTTAGTTGTTTTTAGAATTCTTAGAATTCTTAGAATTCTTAGAGTTCTTAGAGTTCTTAGAGTTCTTAGAACGCCGCCGAGCGCAATGGCAAGTGAAAATTTTACATTTTCACTTGCCATTGCGCTCACCTTGTACTACCTTTGTAGAAAAAAATGAAAACCTAATAACAAACCGATATGTACGGAAAATTTCAAGCCCATCTTGCGGGCGAATTGCAAGGCATTGAACAAGCCGGCTTGTACAAGCGCGAGCGCCTCATCACCTCGGCACAGGCGGCTGCCATCAGCGTTCAAGGCGTTGACGGCGACGTGTTAAACTTTTGCGCAAACAACTACTTGGGACTGAGCAACAACGCGCGGTTGGAGCAGGCTGCGGCTCGCGCCATGGCCGAGCACGGCTACGGCATGAGCAGTGTGCGCTTCATTTGCGGCACCCAGGACCTGCACAAGGAGCTGGAAGGCGCCATCGCACGGTTTTTCCACACCGACGATGCCATTTTGTACGGCTCATGCTTTGACGCCAACGGCGGACTGTTTGAGGCATTGCTCACCGAGGAGGATGCCATCATCAGCGACGCGCTCAACCACGCTTCGATTATCGACGGAGTGAGGCTGTGCAAGGCGAAGCGTTACCGCTATGCCAACAGCGACATGGAGCAGCTGGAGAAGTGCCTGCAAGAGGCTCAGGCTCAGCGCTTCCGCATCATCGCCACCGATGGCGTGTTCTCAATGGACGGCAACGTGGCGCAGATGGACAAGATTTGCGACCTTGCCGAGAAGTACGACGCGCTGGTCATGGTTGACGAGAGTCACAGTGCAGGTGTTGTAGGCGCTCATGGCCGCGGCGTGGCAGAGCTGTTCGACCTGTACGGCCGCATCGACATCTTCACCGGCACGCTGGGCAAAGCCTTTGGCGGCGCAATGGGCGGCTTCACCACCGGTCGCAAGGAGATCATCGACATGCTGCGCCAGCGCTCGCGCCCCTACCTGTTCAGCAACAGCATCGCGCCGGGCATCGTGGGCGCCTCGATTGAGATGTTCAAGATGCTTGACGAGAGCGACGAGTTGCACGACCGGCTGATGCAGAATGTGGAATACTTCCGCGACCGCATGATGCGCGTGGGCTTTGACATCAAGCCCACTCAGAGCGCGATATGCGCCGTGATGCTCTACGACGCTCGCCTGAGCCAAGAGTTCGCCGCCGAGATGCAGGACGAGGGCGTATTTGTCACCGGCTTCTACTATCCGGTGGTGCCCAAGGGCGAGGCACGCATCCGCGTGCAGCTCAGCGCCGGCCATGAGCGCGCTCATCTGGACCGCGCCATCAGCGCATTTGTCAACGTGGGTATCAAACTGGGAGTTCTCGACCGCGAGAAGGCCCTAACCGAGATGGAGGCATGGAAAGCAGAATAATCGCAATGCTCATCGCGCTGGCGGCTATCATGCCCGCCTCGAGCCAAACCATAGCGCCGCCCGCGCTCAAGCCGGGTGACACGATCGCCATCGTGTCGCCTGGCAGCACACCTCGCGACAGTGTCGCCGAGCGCGCTGCCGCCGTGCTGGAGCAGTGGGGCTTCAAGGTCAAGTGCGGCGAGCACATCTACTCGCGCCACCACACCTATGCCGGCACGACAGCCGAGCGCGCCGGAGACCTCATTGCCGCGCTCGAGGATCCTGAGGTCAAGGCGATAATCGCCACCCGCGGTGGCTACGGCTCATCGATGCTGCTGCCCGTTATCGGCCGCGAACGCCTGGAGCGTGCCAACAAGTGGGTTGTGGGCTACAGCGACATCACCGCGTTGCACAGCGCCATCGTGAGCGCCGGGCACATGAGCATCCACGGCAACATGTGCGGCTACCTGGGCTCGCACAGCGCGACCGACAGCCTTAGCCTGTTGCTGCGTGACGTGCTGACAGGCAAACGCCCCACCTACACTGTGCCTGCCCACCGCTACAACCGGCCCGGCACTGCCACCGGCATCGTGCTGGGCGGCAACATGGCTGTGTTCAGCAACATCGCCGGCAGCAAGGACTTTGACATGCTTGACCGCGACAACATCGCCGACAAGGACATCATCCTGTTCTTTGAGGACGTGGGCGAGAGCATTCCGCGTGTGGCGAGCATGCTCACACAACTCAAGGTCAAGGGCGTCTTCTCACGCGTGCGCGGTGTGGTCGTTGGACGCTTCACCGACTACAAGCCCACCGACGGCTATGAGTCCATGGCACAGATGCTGCAAGAGTACCTTGCCGAATATCCCGACATCCCGGTGTGCTACGACTTCTGCGCAAGCCATGACGAGAGCTGGAACCGCCCCATGATTGTGGGCGCGACCGCCACTCTGACCGTGACCGAGCATGGCGCCACACTGATGTACCACTATTAATTAACCAGACAATCTAGACAATCTAGACAATCCGGATAATCTAGAGTAAACACGACATGAGATGGCTCACAAGATACTGATAGCGATAGATTCGTTCAAGGGCTGTTTGAGTTCCGCCCAAGCCAATGCCGCGGCAATGGAGGGCGCGCTACGCGCCGACCGCCACGCCGAGGTGGTGTGCGTGCCCATGAGCGACGGCGGTGAGGGCATGCTCGAGGCTTTCGAGGCGGTGACCGCCGGCAAGCGTGTTACCGTCAAGGTGCACGACGCGCTGGGCGACGAGATCAGCGCCGACTACCTCGTTAGCGGCGACACCGCCTACATTGAGACCGCGCAGGCGGTGGGGTTGACACGCATTGCCCCCGAGCGGCTCGATGCGCTGGCGGCGAGCTCGCGCGGCGCCGGCGAGCTGATTGCCCATGCCGCCCGCGGCGGAGCGCGACGCATCGTGGTCGGACTGGGCGGCAGCGCCACCAGCGATGCCGGCATCGGCATGCTCGAGGCGCTCGGCGTCAAGGTGAGCGACGAGAGCATCGACATGTCGGAGTTCATCTTCAACGACCGCGAGGTGGAGATTGTCGCCGCGACCGATGTCACCGCGGTGCTGTGCGGTCCCTACGGCATGGCGCGGATATTCGCGCCGCAAAAAGGTGCGCGCACCGCGGCGATGGTCGACGCCATCGAAGCCCGCGCGCTACGCTTTGCCCACCGCTCACGCGCCCTGCTGGGACGCGACTGTAGCGACCGTGCCGGCGCCGGCGCGGCTGGCGGCATGGGCTTCGCGCTGATGGCGTACTGCCGCGCCGCGTGCGTCCCGGGCGCCGAGCTGCTGCTTGACCTCGCGGACTGGGACCGGCTGCTTGACGACGCCTTGTGCGTCTTCACGGGCGAGGGACGTGCCGACCGGCAGACCCTGATGGGCAAGTTGCCGTATGTTGTGGCGAGGCGCTCGAGGCTGAACACACCGCGTGCCGTGCCGGTAATATTGCTTGCCGGCGAGGTGGTCAACCCCGAATTGTTCGACCGCAGCGTCTTCAACAGCGTGATAGCCGTCAATCCGGAGGGTACCGACAGTGCCCGCGCGGCAGCCGGCATCGCCGATGCCGTGCAGCGGGTTCTGCTCAGGCCCGCACGCTATTTTATTTAAAGTGTAATGATAATGTTTAAAGTTTATAGATAATGCCGTTGAACCTTGACGAGGTGAGCTCTATAAACTATAAACCATAAACTATAAACCAAACAATGGAATATATTTCAGAACGCATACGAGCAATGGCACCCAGTGCCACCCTGGCGATGAGCCAAAAGAGCAGCGAACTCAAGGCGCAAGGCATTGACGTGGTCAACTTGTCGGTGGGCGAGCCGGACTTCGCCACCCCCGACCACATCAAGCTTGCCGCCAAGCAGGCGATTGACGACAACTGCACGTTCTACACCGCCGTGCCGGGCTACCTGTCGCTGCGCGAGGCGATAGTCGAGAAGTTGGAGCGCGAGAACCACCTGCATTATGACGTGTCGCAAATCGTGGTGGGCAACGGTGCCAAGCACGAGTTGTGCAACGTGGTGATGAGCGTGGTCAACCCGGGCGACGAGGTGGTGATACCCATGCCGGCATGGGTGAGCTATGTGCAAATGGTGATACTGGCAGGCGGCGTGCCCGTCACGGTGTCAACGGGTCTGGAGCAAGGCTTCAAGGTGAGCGCCGAGCAACTGGAGGCAGCCATCACCCCAGCCACACGCCTGGTGATGCTGTGTTCGCCCAGCAACCCCACCGGCGTCATCTACACCCGCGATGAGCTGGCGCAGCTCGCGGCGGTGATTGAGCGTCACCCGGGTGTGATGGTGCTCAGCGACGAAATCTACGAGCACATCAACTATGTGGGCAAGCATGAGTCAATAGGCCAATTTGAGGCTATTGCCGACCGCGTGATTGTCATCAACGGCGTGTCAAAGGCGTACGCGATGACCGGCTGGCGCATCGGCTACATGGCTGGGCCGCAGTGGCTTGCCAAGGCGGTGACCAAGCTGCAGGGTCAGTACACCAGCGGTGTGTCGTCGATTGCCCAAAAGGCAGCCGAGGCCGCCTACCGCGGTCCGCAGCAGTGTGTTGAGACGATGCGCCTTGCCTTTGAGCGCCGCCGCGACCTGATTGTGGGTCTGCTGCGCGAGCAGGTGCCGCAACTGCAGGTGCTCAAGCCTGACGGCGCGTTCTATGTCTTCCCACGCGTAACCGCCCTGCTGGGCACGACCACGGCGAGCGGCGAGAGCATCACTGACGACAACGACCTGGCAATGTACCTGCTACGCGAGGCACATGTCGCCACGGTCGCCGGCTCGGCATTCGGCGCACCGGGCTACCTGCGCCTGAGCTACGCCACGAGCGACGACAACCTGCGCGAGGCGGTGGCACGCATAGCCCGCGCGGTGAACTCATTAAAATAAATCGCAATGGCAAAGCAGGCGGGCACACAATCATCGCGACAGCGCCAGACTCAAACGCAGGAGCAGGTGGCGCGACAACTCAACCGGGTGCAGCTCATTCAAAGCAGGATGCTGCGCTACAATCCGGTTGAGATGGAGCTCGATGTGCGCCACCACATCGAGGACAATCCCGCCTTAGAGGCGGTGATTGACAAGGATAGCGACATTGACGACAACCGCGATTTCGCCGAGCGCGATGCCGAGCGACAACGCGATGACTATTGGGACGCCGACGACGATCCGGGCGAGGGTCGCTACCGCCGTGACAACGGCACCCGCGAGGCGTATGTGCCCCAGGTGAGCGCGACACCCACGTTGGCCGACTACCTTGAGGAGCAACTAATTGGCCTCAAGCTCAACGATGAGCAGCAACACATCATGCGCTACATCTTCGGGTGTCTGGACAACAAGGGTTACTTGTGCGACAACGTGCAGCGCATCACCATGGACCTGGGCGACACCATCAACGTGACCGAGCGCGAGGTCGCCGACATGGTCAATCTGGTGCGCGACACCTTCGAGCCGGCGGGCATCGCCGCCTTCAATCTGCAGGACTGTCTGCTGCTGCAACTGGAGCGGTTGCCGGTCAACGGCGACACCGACATGGCGTTTGCCATCGTTGACGAGCACTTCACCGCGTTGCTGCAAGAGGACTATAGCGGCATCGCACGCGCGCTGGGCACAACCGAGGACGAGGTGCGGCGCGTGACACAACGGGTGCTGGGCAAGTTGCGCCACTCGCCGGCTCAGGGATTCGACACAGGCAGCAACGACCATGCCGACCAGATTGTGCCCCAGTTCATCATCCGCACCGACGATGACGGCACCATCACCGCCGAGGTCAACAACCGCTTCCCTGAGTTACAGGTCTCGCAATCCTACAGCGCCGTGGCGAGCCAAGTGCCGGCATCGGGCAAGGCTAACAGCCAACTAACCGACATCAAGCGCAAGGTCGAATCCGCCACGTTCTACATCGAGATGATCAAGATGCGGCAGCAAACGTTGCTGCGCATCATCGGCTACATCGTCAATCACCAGCGCGAATACCTACTCAGCGGCGACGAGGCGGACCTGCACCCCCTGGTGCTGAGCGACATCAGCAAGGCGCTGGGCATGGACACGAGCACCGTGTCGCGCGCCACGGGCGACCAGTGGATCGACACGCCCTACGGCATCAAGCCGATGCGCATCTTCTTCGGCAACGGCTCGGGCAACGTCAAGGCTGCTATCAAGGCGCTGGTGGAGGGCGAGGACAAGTCTCAACCGCTCACCGATGCCGTTCTGGCTCAACGCCTTAGCGAGCAAGGCTTCAATGTGAGCCGACGCACCGTGGTCAAGTATCGCGAGGCACTCAACATCCCCAATAGCGTGACGCGTAAACAATCCAAACAATGAATATCAAGTCAAAGAAAATACTCATCGGCTTGTCGCGGTTCTTCTCCACCGCAGCCAATCCGCTGCTGGCGCCCACCTACGTCGCGTTTCTCGTGCTGTGGGTGAGCGTGCTGTGCGCCCAGCCCATGGGCACCCGCGCTATGGTCCTGGTGGTGGTGTGTTGCACGACTTGCCTGATACCCATGATGTGCATCGGCGCGCTACACCACTTTGGGCTGATCAAGAGCAAAAAGCTGGACACGCCCGCCGAGCGCCGCGTGCCCTACTTGGTGACGCTGATGTGCATCATCGGCGCGACCGCCTTTCTCAACCACAACCACGCGCCGCTGTGGTTCACCATGGCGATGGTGGGACTGGCTGTGAGCTGCCTGCTGCTGGGCATAGTGAACCTGTGGTGGAAGGTCAGCGCCCACACTGCCGGGCTCGCCGCCTGCGTGGCGGTGCTGGTGCAGCTGCACGTGCAGGGACTGAGCGCCTTCAACCTATTTTATCTGATTTGCTTCACGGTGCTGCTCACCGGCCTGATGGGCTCGGCGCGTATGATTCTGCGACGCGGCACCTTGTGGCAAGTGCTTGTGGGTACCGCCCTGGGCTATGCCCCAGTGGCGATAGCGATGTACTTCTCATAATCACAACTATGGATATCCAGTTACCTCCCCGCATCGACGGCTCGCCGCAGCCCGTGCTGAGCGATAGCCGCCAACTCACCATCATCGGAGCCAACGGCTCGGGCAAGTCACGCTTTTGTGACGCGATAGTCGCCTCGCTGCCGGGCAAGGTGTTTCGCATGTCGGCACTGCGAGCGCTCTACGACCAGGTGGAGCAGCCCATGTTGCCGGGCTCCATCGACCGCATGTTCGCCGACCTCAACGCCGCCAATCCCACGGTGAAGAACCTCGCCGCGACCGAGTTTGAGCGGTTGTCGCACGTCATGCTCGCCGAGGAGTTCCTGTGCCTGATGACCTACAAGACCAACAAACTGATGAAGGGCGAGGCCGGCGACTTGCCTGCCACCAAACTCGACACGCTGGTCAAGGTGTGGCAGGAGGTGTTCCCGAGCAACAAGATTCTGCGCGAAAACGGCAAACTACTCTTCACCAGCGACGGCCACGACGACAGCTACGGCGCCACGCGACTAAGCAACGGCGAGAAGGCTGTCCTCTACTATGTGGGCGCGGTGCAGTATGCCATGCCGGGTGCGGTAATCATCGTTGACGACCCCGAGATCTTCCTGCACCGGTCCATCATCATGTCGCTGTGGAACGAGATTGAGAACATGCGGCCCGACTGCACGTTCATCTACAACACCCACGACGTGGACTTCGCCACCAGCCGCGTGGACAACACTTGCATCTGGGTCAAGGCGTTCGACCCGGAGCATGTGGCGTGGGACTACGACGTGATGCCCACCGGCGGCGACTTGAGCGACGCGTTGTTTATTGACCTGCTGGGGTCGCGCAAGCCGGTGCTATTCATCGAGGGCGATGCGGTGCACAGCATCGATGCCAAG
>CAMHDX010000035.1 GCA_946183895.1 uncultured Porphyromonadaceae bacterium
AAATTGCTCACTTAGTCGTAAATTTGCACGATAAAGAGTCTTGAGGCTATTAATGTGGTAGCCTAACAGCAAATTAAAGATGACAATAGAGACTTTAAACCGGCTCGTCGAGCAACATAAAGGCGCGATGGAACAGATTGCTGTTGAAGCATCGCGTCTGCATGATGTTGATGTCAATCAACGCTACGGGGCCAATCTTCCTTACAGTTATCACCTGCGTTCGGTGGCGTCGTGGACACTGCGATATGCCCACGAGGTGTTGGCGCGTGAGGACGACTTCCTGCCCCTGTACTTTGGCGCCTATTTTCATGACAGCATTGAGGACGCGCGCTTGACCTACAATAACGTGTACGCCATCGCGATGATGCACATGAATGCCGAGCAATCGACAATGGCGACCGAGATTGTGTACGCTCTCACCAACGACAAGGGTCGCACGCGTCAGGAGCGTGCCGGCGAGCGGTACTATGCCGGCATCCGTGTGACGCCCTACGCGCCGCTGGTCAAGCTTGCCGACCGCATTGCCAACTTCTCCTACTCCCTGCTGCCCGACGACGGGGGCTATGCCGCCCACATGGCCGAGGTGTATCGCAAGGAGATGGCGCACTTTATCGAGGCCATCAACGGCGAGACGAACGATCCACGTTGCGCGTTGCCCGCCGGAGCCGTCAAATATCTCTTATCGTTATAGCAAAACACTCAACTAACCAGTAGCAATATGGAAACAAATATCGTGAACCCGGTCTACATCGTTACCGGCGCTACCGACAACATGGGTAGTGTGATTACGCGCCGTCTCGCCTCTCAAGGCAAGGCTGTTGTGCTGGCTTGCCGTGATGTGGAAAAAGCCCGGCAGTTTGCCGAGGAGGTGAGCAAGCAAACCCGCAACAAAGACCTCACCGCCCTGCAGCTTGACCTCAGCTCGTTTGCCCAGGTCAAGGACTTTGTGGAGCGTCTCAAGGCATTGCATCGTCCCATCGCGGCGTTAATCAACAATGCCGGCACGTTGCCGCGTCACAGCAAGATTTCGCCCGACGGATACGAGCACGCCATCCAAGTCAACTTCCTGAGCACAGTGTTGCTGTCAATGCTCATATATCCGCTCATCAACGAGGGCGGCAAGATAATCCTCAGCACCAGTGTGAGCCAGCGCTTTGTCTCGCTGCCCTACGAGTTCCCGGCTGTGTCTCATTTCACCCAAATAGGAGCATACGCTCAGAGCAAGCTCGCACTCACGCTGTTCAGCATCTACATGAGCACGACCATGAAGTTGCGCCATGTCGCGGTCAACTGTGTCAATCCCGGCGTCATCAACATCGGCATGCTCGCCTTGCACCGCTGGCTTGACCGCGCCGCCGACTACATTGTCAACCCTCTGCCCGACCCGATGAAGGGGGTAGACAGCACGATGCTGGCGCTCGAGAGCGCCGACACGGGCTTTATCTTTAGCGGCACGACGCAGGTCAAGACAAGCACGATGCTCAAGAACCGCGAGGTGTTTATCAAGTTGTGTAACGACACGATGCGCATCATCAAGCCGCATCTGGAATAAATACATTTCCGTACCAATATAATGAGTGAATATTTGACTGATAATGACAGGCTGCCGGTGGGCACGATGTGCGCCACTGTCGGCCTGTTTGATGGTGTGCACATGGGGCATCGCCGTGTGTTCAACATGGTGAAGCTGCAAGCTGCCGCCTGTGGTCTGCGTCCCATGGCGATCACCTTTGACCCGCCGCCGCAGCACGTGGTCAGGCCAGACCAGCCGCCTGTAAAGTTGCTCATGTCGCTGCGGCAGCGTGTTGCCGCCATCAAGGCGGCTGGCATTGACACGGTGCTTGTGCTCCACTTTGACAACGCGCTGGCGGCGCTCACGGCATCGCAGTTTATCAGCCTGCTGCATGACCGCTATGGCGTGTCACGCCTCATCATGGGTTACAACAACCGGCTTGGCAGCGACCTGCCGGTCAACTTTGATGACTACAGCTCTATAGGAGCGGCCGAGGGCGTGAAGGTGCTGCAGGCGAGCAAGTTTCCAGGTTTGATGGTCAGTTCGAGCATCATTCGCATTGCGGTGCAGCGGCAGGGTGCCATGCGTCTGGTGTCCATGATGATGGACTCACCGCTGACCATAGCAGGCACCGTAGTCAAGGGGCGACAAGTGGGGTCGACAATCGGGTTCCCCACGGCCAACGTTAAGCCCGAATGTGATTATCAGCTGCTACCTGCCATAGGGGCATATAGCGTGTTGGTGACTATTGATGACGCTGACAAGATTGTTCTTGGCATGGCTGCCGTGGGCCATCACCCCACCACCGGCCACTCTGAGCAACCCACTATCGAGGTTAACCTGTTTGACTATGACGGCACCGACCTGTACGGCCACCGACTAGCGGTGAAATTTATTGACTGCATTCGCATGGGCGAAGAGCACTTTGACAACCTTGATGCCCTACGCGACCGTTTGGAGTGCGACCGCAACATTGCCAAACAACAATTAACGAAACATATCACGAACAAATAACAACAAGACAATGGAGATTATTAACTTGTGTGACCAGAACTCGCTCGTGGGACAGTTTATGAGCGAATTGCGTGATAAGACGCTACAACGAGAGCGATTGCGTTTCAGGACCAACATTCAACGATTGGGCCAAATCATGGCATACGAGATCAGCAAGCGCCTCAACTATCATGCCGTTGACACTGAGACACCGCTGGGTGTCAAGTCAACCAATGTGCTTGCCGACAAGGTGGTGCTCGCCACAATCTTGCGTGCGGGTTTACCCTTCCATGAGGGTTTCCTCAGCTTCCTTGACGGTGCCGACAACGCCTTTGTCAGCGCCTATCGCAAGTACTTCCCCAAGACCGACAAGTTTGTTATCCACATCGAGTACATCGCCAGTCCGCGCATTGACGAGAAGACCCTGATCATCGTTGACCCGATGCTTGCCACCGGCTCGAGCATGGAGTTGGCTTATCAAGCGCTCGTCTCCAAGGGACAGCCGGCTCACATCCACGTGGCGAGTGTGATCGCCACGCCCCAAGCCATCGAGCTGGTGCGCCAACGCCTGCCGGAGGACAAGACCACGTTGTGGACTTGTGACATTGACCAGGAGCTCAACGAGCACAGCTACATTGTACCCGGCCTGGGCGACGCGGGCGACTTGTTATACGGCGAGAAGGAGTAATGGCGTTGAACCTGACCTACGACAGCGGCAACCGCACCAAGCTTCTCTACCTCGAGACGTATGGTTGCCAGATGAATGTCGCCGATAGCGAGGTCGTCGCCACCGTGATGAAGATGGCGGGCTACGACACCACCGACGACCTGGACCGTGCCGACGCGATCTTGATTAACACATGCTCGGTGCGTGACAATGCCGAGCAAAAGATCTTCACGCGGTTGCGGCAGTTGGCGGCATTGTCGCGCCGTCGTCCCTCGCGCCTGATTGTCGGCATCATCGGCTGCATGGCCGAGCGCATCAAGGACACGCTCATCAACGACTACGATGTCGACCTGGTCGCCGGCCCCGACGCCTACCTTGAGTTGCCGTCGCTCATCGCGATGGCGGAGCAGGGCATCAAGGCGATCAACGTGGAGCTGTCGACCACCGAGACCTATCGCGACATCATTCCCACCCGTGTGGGAGGTAGCCGTGTGAGCGGATTTATCAGCATCATGCGCGGGTGTAACAACTTTTGCACCTACTGCATTGTGCCCTACACTCGAGGTCGCGAGCGGTCACGCGAGCCGCAGAGCATCCTGCGCGAGCTCGCCGACCTGCGCGAGCGTGGCTACCGCGAGGTGACACTGTTGGGACAGAATGTGAATAGCTATCGCCATGTCGCCGACGACGGCACCGTGACCGACATGGCGGCGTTGCTCGCGCTGGTGGCAGGCGCGGCACCCGAGATGCGGGTGCGCTTCACCACCAGCAACCCCGAGGACCTGAGCGATGAGATTATCGAGGCGATGGCGTCTCACGACAACATCTGCAACCACATCCACCTGCCGGTGCAGAGCGGCAGCAACCGCATCCTCAAGTTGATGAACCGCAAGTACACCCGCGAGTGGTACCTTGACCGCATCGCCCGCATCCGCGCCGCGATGCCCGACTGCGGCATCTCGACCGACATGTTCACCGGTTTCCACGACGAGAGCGAGCAGGACTTCGAGCAGACCCTGTCGCTGATGCGCGAGGTCGGCTTTGACAGCGCGTTCATGTTCAAGTACAGCGAGCGCCCCGGCACCTATGCCGCGCGTCACTTGCCCGACAATGTGCCCGAGCAGGTCAAGATTGAGCGCCTCAACCGCATGATTGCCCTGCAAAACGAGCTCTCGCTCACGAGCAACCGGCGTGACATCGGTCGCGAGTTTGAGGTTCTGGTGGAGGGCTATAGCAAGCGCTCGCATGACGACATGTTCGGCCGCACACCGCAAAACAAGGTGGTGGTGTTCCCCGTGGGAGATGCCGGTGTGCGCATCGGCGACACCGTTCGCGCGCGTGTCCACGACGTCACCAGCGCCACCCTGCTGGGTTCACTCGTTTAGCCCCACGATGACCGCAATCTTTTTATTTGGATTAAATCACTAAACCATAATTATAATAATGTTTTCAGGAATTATCGAAGAGGCTGCCCGAGTGGTGGCGTTGGACCGCGACGGCGGCAATCTACACATTACGCTCTCGTGCTCGTTTGCCGATGATCTGCACATTGACCAGAGCGTGGCACACAATGGCGTGTGCCTCACCGTGGTCAAGGTCGACGCCGACGCCAAGACCTATGTGGTGACCGCCATTCAAGAGACCCTTGACCGCAGCAACCTGGGCCTGCTCAAGGTGGGCGACGAGGTGAACGTGGAGCGCAGCATGCTCATGAACGGCCGCCTTGACGGCCACATCGTGCAGGGTCATGTTGACCAGACAGCGACCTGTGTCGAGGTGCGTCAGGTTGATGGCAGTTACTACTACAAGTTCCGCTACACCGTCGCTCCCGAGTTGGCTCGCAAGGGCTATGTCACGGTGGAGAAGGGCAGTGTGTCGGTCAACGGCACCAGCCTGACTGTGTGTGCCAGCGAGCTCGACAGTTTTGAGGTTGCGATTATTCCGTACACCTACGACCTCACCAACTTCCACGCCATCAAGGTCGGCACGGTGGTCAATCTGGAGTTTGACATCATCGGCAAGTATCTGGCTCGCCTGATGCAAGTGCAATGATCAAGGTCGGCATACTCAGCGACACTCATTCGTGTTGGGACGACCGCTACGCGCTGCACTTCGCCGACTGCGACGAGGTGTGGCATGCCGGCGACATCGGCGACGAGAGTGTGCTTACGCGGTTGGAGGGTGTCGCGCCGGTGGTGCGCGCGGTCTATGGCAACATTGACGGCGGCATCCTGCGTCGGCGCCTGCGGGAGACCGAGATATTCACTGTTGAGGGTGTCAAGGTTGTGATGACCCACATCGGTGGATACCCCGGGCGTTACGCGCCCGGCATCCGCCAGCGGCTCTTGCTCTCGCGGCCCCAACTGTTTGTGTGCGGTCACAGCCACATCCTCAAGATTATGCCCGACCGCGGTCTGGGTTGCCTGGTGGTCAATCCCGGCGCCGCCGGCACCCAAGGCTGGCAGCGCGTGCGTACCCTTGTCACGCTCACGCTTGACAACGGACGCATTGAGCATGCCCAGGTCATCGAGTTGTCGCCCAAAGCCGCGCGGTGAAAAAGATTGGTAGATAAATTATCGGGGTTGGTCTATTGCTGTATTGACCAACCTTGTTTTTTGATTAATTTTGCTTGACAATTAATTCTACAACACGATGAGGCGATTTACTTTATACCTTAGCGCCATGGTGCTGGCGGTGCTTACCCTGCATGCCCATGACACATGGACATTGCAGCAATGCATTGACCGGGCTAAGCAGCAAAACATCACCATCAAGCAGCGTGATGTCACGGCGCGCCAGGCCGAGCTCAACGTGCGCGACGCGCGTGCCGACCGCTTGCCCTCGGTGTCGTTCAACTCCAACCAGTCGTTCCAGAACAGGCCCTTTGCCGAGTCCTACAGCATGGTTGACGGCTCGCAAGTGGTGACCACGTCACACAAGAACACCTACAACGGCTCGTACGGCGTGAGCGCGTCAATGCCCCTGTACGACGGCGGCAAAATCAAGAACAACATCGCGCTCAATGAGCTCAATAGCCGCATTGCCCAGCTCGATGTCAGCACAGCCGAGTTGTCTATCGAGGAGCAAATCACACGCGCTTATATCCAAATCTTGTATAGCGACGAGGCGATTGTACAAGATGATGAGCAAATCGCGCTGAGCCAGGCGCAGGTTGACCGGGCGCAGGCGTTGTTCAAGGCGGGCTTGCTCAACCGTGCCGATGTGGCGCAGTTAGAGTCGCAACTCGCCAACGACCGTTACCAGCGAGTTGCCGACGAGACTACGCGCAGCGACTATATGCTGCAGCTCAAGCAGTTGCTTGAGCTTGACGGCGACACCACACTTGTCATTGCCGACCCCACAGTCACGACCGATGCGCTGGCGCCACTGCCCATCAAGACCAACGTGTACGCCGCCGCGCTTGACGCGCGCCCCGAGGTCAAGGCGCAGCTGCTTGCCCTGGACCGCAGCGTGCTCGACGAGAAGATAGCTCGCGCCGGACGCCTGCCGCAAATCAACCTCAGCGCCGGGCTCAACACGAGCAACAGCAGTGGCAACGGCAACATGTTCACACAGCTCAAGGAGCAGTGGAGCAACGTCATCGGCGTGTCAATTTCTATCCCCCTGTATGACCGCGGCAAGACCTCAAACGCCATCGCCCGCGCCCGCCTTGAGCGTGAGCAGGCCGAGCTCAGCCTGCAGGAAACGCGCAAGGCACTGTGGAAGTCCATCGAGACCTATCACCTCAATGCCACGAGCGCCCAACAACGCTACCTCGCCGCCCAGCAGCGCGAAAAGGCGGCTCGCACCAGCTATGAGCTCACGAGCGAGCAGTTTCGCCTGGGTCTCAAGAACATCGTTGAGCTGCAAACCGACAAAACCGCGCTGAGCAACGCCGTGCAGCAAACGCTGCAGGCCAAGTACATGGCGGCACTCAACGCCGCCCTGCTGCGACTGTACGCGCGCCAATGATTCAAAGACAACAACTGAGCAATCTCCTAACAATAAAACTTTAAAACCTCGGCGATGCCGAAGATTGATAAATGAAAAAGTGGATTTATATAGCGGTGGCAGTGATAGCCGCCCTCGCGCTATTTTTCTTCCTCAGCAAGGGGAAACAGAACAAAAAAATCAGTTTCGCGACTGAGCAGGTGAACCGCACCTCCATCTCGACCAGCGTGACCGCCACCGGCACGCTCGAGGCGGTGACAACGGTCACGGTGGGTACCCAGGTGAGCGGCATTGTCAACAAACTCTATGTGGACTACAACACTGTGGTCAAGAAGGGGCAGGTCATCGCCGAGCTGGACCGCACCAACCTCGAGAGCGACCTCGCCTCGCAGCAGGCGAACCTGCGCAGCGCGCAGAGTGAGCTGGAGTATCAGCAAAAGAACTATGCCCGCTATGCCGAGCTCAACGAGAAGCAGCTGGTGAGCCGCTCGGAGTACGACGTGGCGCTGCAGTCGTTGCGCAAGGCGCAGGAGCAAGTCAAGGTGGCGCAACAAAATGTCCAGAAGGCGCGCACCAACCTGGGCTACGCGACCATCTATTCGCCCATCGACGGCGTTGTCATCAGCAAGGAGGTCGAGGTGGGTCAAACGGTCGCCTCGTCGTTCAACACCCCCACGCTGTTCACCATCGCCAAGGACCTGAGCGACATGCGT
>CAMHDX010000036.1 GCA_946183895.1 uncultured Porphyromonadaceae bacterium
GAAATCCCAATACCTCGTTAGCCTTCTCAAACAATGCGCGGGCTTGCTCGTTGCTCTCATAGAGGTCCTTGCCCATGCCCGGGAACTGTGCCCCCTGTCCGGGGAAAACAAATGCTTTCATTCTCTGTTTTTATATTATAAATCAAAGTTATTGTTGTCAAATGCGGCGCAAAGTTACAAAAAGTTTATCACAACACGCATCTTTTTAGTAACTTTGCACACTATCATGGTTAGTCTGGTACAAATAAATGCGATAACGCGGCGCTATGGCGCCGACGTGCTGTTCGAGGACTTGAGCCTGGGCATTGCCGAGGGCGACAAGATTGGTTTGATTGCCCGCAACGGCGCCGGCAAGAGTTCGCTGTTGGACATCGTTGCCGGTGTGCAACCACCCGACGCTGGCACAGTGGTGACGCGCAACGACCTGCGTGTGGGCTACTTGCCGCAGTTGCCGCAGTTTGCCCCGCACTTGACGGTGCTGGAGGCGTGTGTGGGTGGCGAACCGGAGTTGGAGCAGGCGGCGCGCGAGTTCCTCACGAGGCTCAAGATTGACGACCTGAACCAGCCGGTCAAGACGCTGAGTGGCGGGCAGGTCAAGCGTGTCGCCCTCGCCGGCATCCTGGCTCGCGAGCCGCAGTTGCTCATCCTTGATGAGCCCACCAACCACCTTGACATTGACATCATTGAGTGGCTGGAGAACTACCTGTCGCGCTCCACCATGTCGCTACTAATGGTGACACACGACCGCTACTTCCTTGACAACATCTGCAACCGCATCATCGAGCTGGACCAGCGCCGGTTGTACAGCTACGACGGCAACTACGCCTACTACCTCGAGAAGCGCGCCGAGCGCCTCGAGGCGCAGAGTGCCGCCGTGGAGCGAGCGCGCAACCTGCTGCGCACCGAGCTGGAGTGGATGCGCCGTCAACCCCAAGCGCGTGCCCACAAGGCGCGCTATCGCATCGACGCGTTCTACGACCTGCAGGCGCGGGCATCGGCGCGGCGCGAGGGCGACGAGGATGTGCGCCTTGACGTGGGCGGCGCGTCTTACATTGGCAACAAGATTTTTACGGCTCACGACGTGAGCTTCGCCTACGGCGACAACGTGATTGTCAATCACCTGAACTATACGTTCGCCCGCTATGAGAAGCTGGGCATCGTGGGTAACAACGGAGTGGGTAAGACTACGCTCATTCGCCTGTTGTTGGGCGAGCTCAAGCCCGACGCGGGCCACTTTGAGGTGGGACAGACCGTGCGCTGGGGTTATTACAGCCAGCATGGCATGACCTTCGCGCCCGACAAGCGCGTGATTGATGCGGTGCGCGATGTCGCCGAGGAGGTCTACTTTGACGAGCGCACCCACTACACGGCGGCACAACTGCTCAACTTGTTCTTGTTTGACAATCGTGACCAGCAAAAGCTCGTCAGCACCCTCAGCGGCGGCGAGCGGCGACGGCTCTACCTCGCCGTGGTGTTGATGGCAAAGCCAAACTTCCTCATCCTTGACGAGCCGACCAACGACCTGGACATCTCGACCCTTGAGGTGCTGGAGCAATACCTGATGTCGTTCAAGGGGTGTGTGATTATTGTCAGCCACGACCGCTTCTTCATGGACCGCACGGTGGACCACACCTTTGTGATGAACGGTAATGGTGACATCAAGGACTTCCCGGGCAACTATAGCGAGTATCGCGCGTGGGCGCGCGCCCACGCGACGGCATCGTCCGCTGCGCCGACTTCGGCTAAGTCGACCAAGCGTCGCGAGCCCTCGCAGGCGAGGCGGTTGACCTACAAGGAGCAGCGCGAACTCGAGGCGTTGACCGCCCAGATTGACGCGCTCACCGCCGAGCGGCAAGCCCTTGACAACCTATTCGCCTCGGGTGAGCCTATACCCGACATTGATGTCAAGTCGCAGCGCTACGTCGAGTTGCGCCAACTGCTTGACGACAAGGAGATGCGTTGGCTTGAACTGAGCGAACTCAATGGATAATTTCCCTGAACGACGATGAGGATTGCAGTGATATTTGAGGGTAGGGCGGATAGCCGCTACGGTGTGTTCAACGCTGTGGTGCAGCGCGTCAGGCATCTGTGCGACGTGATGCGCGGCGAGGCGGTCATTGACGTGTACATGCTACACCTGGACCATAACCGGCTGGCGCGCCGCCTGCGTGGTGAGCGCGCCGCTGAGGTGCCCGCGGTAATCCATGCCGACGGCATCGAGATTGCTGTTGTGCGCGGTGAGCTGACGCTGCTCGACGCCTTGCGCCGTCGCTTGGGACTGCGTCCCGCCGACTACGAGCGGTGGTGCCGCTCAATTGCCGGTAGGTTTGCCGACTATGACGTGCTGAGTGTGCATGACCTGCTGCCGGCATTGCTTGCGCGCGCTGTGTGCAAGCCCTATTGTGTGACCTGGCACGGGGCAAGCATCAACACCACGCCGTGGCGCGACAGTTGGACACGGCGGCTCACGGTGGAGTGCCTTGCCGACGCGTGGTGCAACTGCACCGTGAGCGATTCCATGGGCGAGGTGGCGCGGCGATTGTGTCCCACAGCGCGCGTCACGACCCTGCACAATGGCGCCGACGAGCGCTTTGAGCCGTTGGAGGCCGAGCGGCGCAGGACACTGCGCGCCGAGCGTGGAGTAGCCGATGCTGACATCGTGATGACCTTTGTGGGCCGCCACGATGAGGACAAGAAGGTGTGGCTGCTGCCCGATATTTACAAGCGAGTGTGCGAGTTGCTGCCGGAGCGGCGAGTGGTGTTCTGGTCAATCGGCGACGGACCGCTGCTCGAGCAGTTGCAACGCGCGTTGCCGGCATGCGGTGACATCAAGTACTGGGGCAAACGTCCTGCCGACGAGTTGCCCTGCCTGCTGGGATGTGCTGACGTGATGGTGCTGCCCAGCCGCATGGAGGGGTTGCCGCTGGTGGCGGCAGAGGCGCTGGCGGCAGGTTGCCACGTGGTGGGCTCGCGTGTGGGCGGCACACCGGAGGTCATCGGCGCGGACAACACGTTCCCGCTGGACGAACACTTTGTGGAGCATGTGGCAGCGCGCATCGCCGCCATGGCACGCGGCGAGGTCACGCAAAGCCTGCCTCCCGCCATCAACTGGGACGCCACCGCCCGCCTCGAACGCACCCTCCTCCTCTCCCTGTGACCCCACCCACCATCATTACTCAAAGAGTAACAATAATAATCAAACTATATGAGTAGAATCATCTCACTTATTCACGTTATCATGTACACCAGGGGGCGGCAAATGACGCTTGATAGCGAGCACTGCGAAGAGCTATATCGTTATCTCGCCGGCATCTTGAAGCGCCTCGGTTGTAAAACCTATTGCATTGGCGGCATCGAGAATCATGTGCATATCCTGCTCAACTTGTCCCCGACATTATCTATGACTAACCTAATGTGGATGCTCAAGCGTAATAGCTGTGCTTGGGCACAAAAGAGCGGATTATTTCCGGCTTTTGATGGGTGGGGCGATGAATATGGCGCCTTCTCAATCTCGCTCGAAGACAAGCGGACGTGCATCAACTACATCGACGATCAACGCCACCTCCACGAGAAAGTGACTTTTGAAAAAGAGTTCCGTCACATTGTCGAAAGTAATGGCATTACCTGGGACGACAGCATGTTCAAATGACCATTCCACCGCGGTTTTTGTCCCTACACATTTAACAAATTCAAGCGAACAGACGCGAAGTCACGGGATGTGCGGCGATGAGGCGAAACGGAGACTTGCCGCCGTAACTGCCAAAAAAATCGAGTTACGGCACCAAGTCTCGCGCTGTCGTAGATGTAGTTTCTGTGGTAATTAGCCTGTTTATCAGCAGTTTAATATCACTTGTTGAAGGCGCCGTGGGCAATCATGTATTGGGCTATTTGCACGGCGTTGAGGGCGGCACCCTTCTTGATCTGGTCGCCCACGACCCAGAAGGTGAGGCCGTTGTCGCTGCTGGTGTCAATGCGGATGCGTCCCACATACACGGGGTCGCTGTGGGCGCAGGTGATGGGCATGGGGTAGGTGTTGGAGCGCGGCTCGTCGACCACGACTACGCCCGGAGCCAGATGCAGTGCGGCACGCGCCTCATCGGGACTGATGGGACGCTCGGTCTCGATCCACACCGCCTCGCTGTGGGTGCGCATGACCGGCACGCGCACGCAGGTGGCACTCACGCGGATGTCGCTGTGCATGATTTTGCACGTCTCGCGCACCATCTTCATCTCCTCGCGCGTGTAGTCGTTGTCGGCAAACACGTCGATGTGCGGAATGACGTTGTAAGCCAGCTGGTGCTGGAAGTGCTTGACGGTGGTGTCGCGCTTGCCGCACGCTATCTCGCTCTGCTGCAACGCGAGTTCCTGCATCGCCTCGAGACCGGCGCCGCTGGCAGCCTGATAGGTGGCAACCTGCACGTTCTTGATGTGCGAAATGTTGTCAAGCGGCTTGAGGGCGACGACCATGATGATGGTCGAGCAGTTGGGGTTGGCGATGATGCGGCGCGGCGCGTCAAGGGCGTCGTCGCCGTTGACCTCGGGCACGACCAGGGGCACGTCATCGTCCATGCGGAAGGCGCTGCTGTTGTCAATCATGATGGTGCCATGCCGGGTGATGGTGTCGGCAAACTCGACCGCCGTCTTGGCGCCGGCGCTGACAAACGCCACGTCGATGCCGTCAAAGTCGTCGTTGTGTTGCAGTTGTTTGACAACATGGTCCTTGCCACGAAAGGTGAAGATGCGTCCGGCACTGCGTTGTGAACCGAACAACACCAACTCGTCGACAGGGAAGTTTTGCTCATCGAGCACACGCATGAATTCTTGTCCCACGGCACCGCTGGCGCCTACAATCGCTACTTTCATATTTTACCCTTTATTGTTTATTGCCCGCAAAGGTAGTGTTTTTTTAAAAAAAAGCAGTAACTTTGCATTTTAAATTATAACATAAAAAGAATGGACAAGAGCGAAACCCGATACATCTTTGTGACCGGAGGCGTGGTGTCGAGCCTGGGTAAGGGCATCATCTCGTCGTCGATAGCGATGTTGTTGCTTGCCCGTGGCTATAAGGTGACGATACAGAAGTTCGACCCGTACATCAACGTAGACCCCGGCACGTTGAACCCCTACGAGCACGGCGAGTGCTACGTGACGGTCGACGGCCACGAGGCGGACCTGGACCTGGGCCACTACGAGCGGTTCACCAACATCAAGACCACGCGAGCCAACAATGTGACAACCGGTCGCATCTATCAGAGCGTAATCAATAAGGAGCGCCGCGGCGACTATCTGGGCAAGACGGTGCAGATTGTGCCTCACATCACCGATGAGATCAAGCGCAACGTGATGCTGCTGGGCAACACCGGCACCTACGACTTTGTGATCACCGAGATTGGTGGCACGGTGGGCGACATCGAGTCGTTGCCCTACCTCGAGGCGGTCCGCCAGTTGAAGTGGGAACTGGGCACGCGATGCCTGTGTGTGCACTTGACCTATGTGCCCTACATCCGCGCGGCAGCCGAGCTCAAGACCAAGCCCACCCAGCACTCGGTCAAGCAGTTGCAGCAGGTGGGTATCCAGCCCGACGTGCTGGTGTTGCGCACTGAGCGCGACGTGCCGGCACCGATGCGGCGCAAGGTGGCACAGTTTTGCAACGTGAGCCCCGATGCCGTGTTCCAGAGCATTGACGCGCCCACGATTTATCAAGTGCCGCTGATGATGCACGAGCAGGGGCTGGACAACATCATCCTGGCTAAGACCGGCACCATCGCGGTGGGCGAGCCCGACTTGACCCGGTGGAACGCCTTCTTGCATCACCTGGGTGCCGCAACTCAAGTGGTTCGCATCGGTCTGGTGGGCAAGTATGTCGAGCTGCAGGACGCCTACAAGTCGATTGACGAGTCGCTGCTGCAAGCCGCCACTTACCACAACCGCAAGATCAAGATTACCTATATCAATAGCGAGAAGTTAACTCCCGCCAATGTTGAGGCCCAGCTCGCCGGTCAGGACGGCGTGGTGGTGGCGCCGGGCTTCGGCCCGCGCGGCACCGAGGGCAAGTTCGTTGCCCTGCGCTACTGTCGTGAGCACGACGTGCCCACCTTCGGCATTTGCCTGGGCATGCAGTGCATGGTCATCGAGTTTGCCCGCAACGTGCTGGGCCTGGCCGACGCCAACAGCACCGAGATAGACCCGTCGACCACCCACAACGTGATTGACTTGATGGAGGAGCAAAAGAGCGTGACCAACCTGGGCGGCACGATGCGTTTGGGCGCCTACGACTGTCGCCTGCGCGAGGGCTCGATAGTGGCGAAGGCCTATGGCCGCCTCGATGTCGAGGAGCGCCACCGCCATCGCTACGAGTTCAACGAGGCATACCGCGAGCAGTTTGAGCAGGCGGGTATGCACTGCGTGGGCGAGAATCCGCTCACTCACCTTGTCGAGGTGGTCGAGCTGGAGGGCAAGCGGTGGTTTGTCGGCACGCAGTACCACCCCGAGTACAGCAGCACCGTGCTCAATCCGCACCCGCTGTTCATGGACTTCATCCGCGCCGCGATCGAGACAACTGACTCCCATGATAATGATAATAACACAACAAACGACTAATGGATAAAAACACGATTACGGGCATGCTGCTGATGTGTGCCGTGATATTTGGCTTCATGTGGCTCAACACGCCCGATGAGGCTCAACTTGCCGAGCAGCGCCGCCTGCAAGACTCAATCGCCGCCGCCGAGGCAGCGGCAGATGCCAAGTTGGCATCCGGTGCTATCAAGGATACTCTCACCGCGAGCGACCGTGATGCGCTCGCCGCTGTGCTGCGTGACATGAGCGCCGCCGACAGCGCCGCCACACCGGTTATCAAGAACGAGGGTGTGAGCCTGCGCTTGGCTGATGGCAAGGTGGTCGGCACCATCGCCTTGCAAGACACTGTGATTAACTACGCCGACCTGGAGGCAGGTCGCGTGACCGATGCGCGTCTGAACAATCTCGCCGTCGCCGCCATCAACCGCGCTCGCGACGTGTATGTCGCCGGTGGTGACTTCGCCTCTAACCTCAATGGCAGCGAGCAACTGTTGACACTGGAGAACGACTCGGTGGCAGTGACCTTCAATACCCATGGCGGCATGATTGCCTCTGCTGTCCTCAAGGCATACAAGGACCTTGACGGCAAGCCGCTGGAGTTGTTCGGCAAAGCGGACAACCAGCTCAGCTTCACGCTTGCCAACAACACGCAGCGCTTCAAGACGAGCGACTTCTACTTCACCCCCGAGCAGGAGAGTGACACCACGCTGGTGATGAAGCTCAACATGAGCGGTGGCGCGTCGTGGGCGGTGCGCTACACGCTGGTGCCGGGCACCTACATGGTGCGCATGGACATCGTGCAACAAGGCATGGAGCACATCATCCCCACCAACATGACATCGATTGACCTCAACTGGACCCAGCGCCTGCGTCGCCACGAGCAGGGGCGCATGTTTGAGGAGCGCAACAGCGCGATCTACTTCAAGAGCGCCGGCGGCGGTGTGAGCAACCTGAGCGAGAGCGGCAATGACGATGACGAGACACGCGACAACGTCAAGTGGATGGCAGCCAAGAACCAGTTCTTCTCAACAGTGCTGATTGCCGACAGCGTCATGCTGGGCGGCAAGTTCGAGAGCCATTCGCTCGAGAAGGGCGAGCCGGGCTATGAGCGGTATCTCAAGTTGATGACCTTCTCGACCATGGTGCCCTACAATAGCACTGTTGCCACGCCGGCATCATTCTATCTGTTTGTGGGTCCCAACCGCTATCCGTTGTTGTCGAGCTATGACCGCTTCTCAAGCGACGA
>CAMHDX010000037.1 GCA_946183895.1 uncultured Porphyromonadaceae bacterium
AGCCTTGAGGGCATGGTTACCGCAGCCCAGGACCAGGCAGACCAGATGATAGAGATGTGGTTCGGTGACGTTGCTCCCACGCTGCAGAACGCACCCGCTGTGGATTGGGTTGACGCTGAGACCAAGGCGCTGCATGAAGGCGACCTCTACTACAATCGCGGCGCATTGTCGAGCGGAGGAGGCAGAGCATGGATGTGGCAACAGGTGGAGAATGCCTGGTGCTGGAACGAGCTGACCGACCGCGATGTGCTTGCCTCGCTTGAGGCCGCCGCCCGCGCCCAGGACACCGCTGATGGCAAGCGCAGGGTGTTTGTGAGCCAGCCTCACGCCCCTTATGACGTGGGCGACCTGTGGGTGAACGCCACCTATCCCGCCATTGTTGACACTGGCAATGACAGCATACAAACGCAATGGTATGACACCGTCACCGGCAAAGCCTATAGCGGTGGCGAGATCTTCAACAACGACATTGTGCGTTGCAAGACCGCAAAGGCAAGCGGGGCGTCCTTCAGCGTGTGGGACTGGGAACCGGTGCAGGAGATGACCACGAGCAAGATTACGCAGACCGCCAACAGCATCGCCCTTGAGGTTATCAATACTAACGTCCTTGCCGGCTTGCGCAAGATTGGCATCTACATCAACGGCGAGGATGATAAGATTCTTCTTAACGCTTCGACTACAGAGGTGAGTGATGACCTTGTCGTTAAGCGGCTCGAGACAAAGCCGGATACAAGCACCAACAGTGAGAACAAAGCCTGTGTTAGAATCGGAGGTAGCCTCATGGAGGTTGTAAATGAGTACGGCAATGTGAACATTCGTATAGGTGTGGATGAGAACGGTTACTCAGTCCTGCAGTTCTTGAACGAGAGCGGAGGTGTGATTTACGACCTTGGAGTGAACGGAATGAGTTGGAACAAACTGCAAGGCGCAAGATTTGAATCCCACTCCTTTGTGTTGCTGAGCGCAAATCCTGACGATGTGGTTCACTCAGCAACAGCCGGTACCTCATCTACTATATACCTGTACTACGCAAAGCGGATTAATGGCAACATTTTCGGTGATGGAGACATGACTGTGGAACTTGCAGAGGAAGCCAACGGCTTGTGGTTCACCAGCGGCTCGAATGCCGGAGTGATTGAAAACGGCGTACTCGTCAACAAAGTGACAGGACTCTACCGAAGCACAGATTCAAGGACAAATGTTATAAGGAGCATCGCAAAATACGGAAGCATATCAGAGTTGCAAGATGACCTTGCGGCCAATTTTGGTATAACAGACTTCTCTGATTTTGACTTCACCCTTGAAGATAACGGCGAGCTGCTGGAATACCCAATCAGTTATCAGGAGTTTATCATGTTCAATGCAGGTGTACGCTCTTCAAGAGTGGACGTTTGGCAGAATCTTCCATCACCAGGGCATTAACCAATGGGCACAATAAAGAACATCAAGATAAGGCTGAGTGCAGACAACCGCAATAGTGGTGGCTCGGTGCGTGTGCGAGTGGTGGGCGGCAGTGCCGTGCAGGACGGAGCCTACAGCAAGTACCTGCCCGAGGTTGTCGCCCATGCGCTGACGATGATTGGTCCCGTGACCGACGAGTGCTTCACCTATACCTTACCTTTCAAACTATCATAGCGACATGGCACAGAACGAGAACCAGAATATAAACCACTTGTATATCGCCGAGAAACAGACCGGCGAACGGGTGACCGCGACTGAGTGGAACCTGCTGCCCGAGAAGATCAACGAGATAGTTGACCGCCTTAACGGCATGCCCGAGGAGACCAAGCAGCAAATCAGCGCGGCATTGACCACGCTGAACAATGTGCGCCCGATGAGCACCGCCGAGTACCTAGCACTGGGCTCATGGGACACGAGGGTGTGGTATGTGTGCATCGACGACGGTGAGATCCAGAGCCTGAACCTGGGTCTGTTTACTATTGCGAGCAGGGCGGGCACGCCGCTGATCAAAGGCTTCCCGCTGACTTTCCCAATCATCTTTTAACGACATTATAACCGCATTAAAACAACAGAGCAATGGCTATAGACATCTCAGATCTGACCGGCAAGGTCGAGAACGAGGGCAAGACCCCTCAAGGACGAGTCGCCGCCGAAGAGTGGAACCGCATGATTGCCGCAATAATCGGCAACCAGGGCGGTGTGAAGAGCGTGCGTCTTAACGGCAGCACCTTTGTGCCCGATGCCAACGGCATGATTGACCTGGTGGTGAGCGAAAGCAACTACCTGCTCAACCTCACGACCACGGTGGCCGGAATGGCCCCCTACAGAATCGCGCTCGGCACCTCATTCCCTGTGTCGCTGGGTGTGAGCAACAAGTACCAGAACGGCGACGAGCAGATCAGCGTGACCACGCGCTGCACGGCGCGGCTGCTTGTCAATGACGTGGAGGTTGAGACCCTTGACGTGTATGATGGCAATACTTACAGCATCGACGTGGGGCGTTTCCTGAGTGAGGGAACCAACCGATTTTATATTGAAGTTGACAACGGCTATGGCGTGCGGAAGCAGACGCTGGCCTACGAGGTGACCGCCGTGAACATAGGCGTGTCGCTCCCATACTGGGCGGATGCCGCCGTGATGAGTGGCGACTGGGCTGTGGATGTGCGCCTGAGCGGCTCGGTGACCGGCAACGTGCATGTGTCGATCGACGGCGAGGAGGTGGTCAGCGGCACGCAGAACGCAGGGTCGGTGAAGAGCTACACCATCACGACCGGCAAGAGCTACGGCATCCACCGTGTGGGCGTGTGGGCCGAGTATGCCGAAGATCCCGGCATCCGCACAGATGTGATCGAGAAAGAATACATCTATCAGCCAGCAGGTGCAACCGGTGTGGTGATTGGCTGCGACCTGAAAACCGGCACGCGCCTTGCCATGTACAACACCTTGATGCTGGGCTACTGGATTGTGAACCCCGGTGCGAGTGGCGAGGTGGAGGTGAGCCTTTCAATCATAGGCGAAGGCAATGTCGTGCTTGCCGGCAGCGTGCAGACCGTGACGCTGGAGGACGGGCTGAGCAGCTTGCAGACCTGGAGCGTGGCTCTCTTCGGTGAGAGCATGCCCGGCGACCGCACCGTGCGCATCGAGTGTGGCGGCGTGCGTCGCAACATCGCTGTGACCATCGTTGCCGGCGAAGTCGTGCTGAGCGAGGTGGCCGGTGCCGATGTGGTGCTGCGCAGTTCCGGCAAGAGCAACAACGACCAGGACCGCGCCGTGTGGAACGGCGGCGGCGTGAGCGTGGACCTTAGCGCCCTCGACTTCACCGCCGGCGGAAGTGGCTGGGCTGCCGATAGTGACGGCAACGTCGCCCTGCACCTGAAGAAAGGCCAGTACCTGACCATTCCCGTGACCCCCTTCGACGAGAACCCCGCGATGGGTAACGGAAGCGACGTGGCCGGCACCCGCAGGGGCTTGACGGTGAGCATTGAGCTTGCGACGCGTAACTGTGTGCGTGCCGACGCCGTTGTTGCCGAGTGCATGTACAGCGGCATCGGCTTCCAGTTCAAGGCCAACGGCATGACATTTTCGAGTGACTCCGAGAGCCTGAGTTGTGACTATAAAGAAGATACCCGTGTGCGCATCGACATGGTGATAGAAGGGACGCAGACCGAATACACCTGGACCGATGACCAAGGCGCAGAGCAGCACAGTCTTGAGGCGCTGATGCTTGTATATATCGACGGCGTGTATCAAGGCATGCGTCTGATCACTCCCAGCACCTCATTCAAGCAGGGAGTGGCCCAGCCCATCACTGTGGGCAGTGCCGAGTGTGACGTTGACCTGTACTGCGTGCGCATGTACCGCAGCACCCTTGACCGCAGAGGCATCGTGCAGAACTATGCCTACGACACGCCCAAAGTGGCCGACAAGATAGCCATCGCCAAGCGCAATGACGTGCTCGACAGCAACCTCGAGGTGAGCTATCCCAAGCTGATCGCCGCCCGTCCCGAACTTCCAGTGCTTGTGCTGCAGGCCGAGGCCATGCCGACGAGCAAGACCGCCATCCCGCTGCAGACCAGCAACTACACCAACCCCCTGAATCCCGATGACTTTGAAGCCGGCAACGCCTCGTTCACGTCCAGCGGTGACACCTTCAAATGCCAAGGCACGAGTTCGATGAACTACCCGGTTCCATTCAGGAACCTCGACTTCAGTTTCAACAATGTTACCGTTGGTGGCGCGAGCCGTGCCGGTTGGCGCATGTATGCCGGCGAGCCGTTGAGCAACGACTGGACCGCTAAGAAAGACTATGCCAGCAGCGAAATGGCCAATAACGCGATCATGTCGATGCTGTACAACAAGATGTGCGTTGCGCTGGGTGCAGACTTCGACACGCTGACCGAGGCTCAGCGGGTCCAATACCAGGTGCGCCAGCAGTTGAGCGACGTGACCTACCGCCAGAGCCTTATGGCCGTGCCGATATTCGTGTTCCGCTACTGGGACAACACCTATTACCCGATTGGGATGTTCAACCTGATCACAAGCAAGAACAACGAGAAGGTGCTGGGATTTGAGGGCGCATATACCTGGGAGCGCAGCGGTGCCCAGGCGTGGGAAATCCGCGACAACAACGTGATGTGGGACACCGTGTTCAACGCCATGAGCTGGGACAGCGAGCGAAATGCCGAGGTCAATGACATCTACAACTACTATGAGGCCCGCTACCCGAAGAGTATAAAAGAGAACGGCGCGAAGCGCGACTTTGGCCATGCTGAGAACGCGGGTCAGACCGAGACCGTTCAAGCCGAGACTGCCGGACTGTTGCGTCTTCACAACTGGCTGGTGAGCACCAACCAGAAACTCGCCACCGGCGGCTTGCTTGCCACCCCTTACACTGACAGCAAGGGTGTGACCTATGCCTACGACACAGCAGCCTACCGCCTTGCTAAGTTCATCAGCGAGGCCAGTGACTATATCAGTGTTGACCACTGGTGCGTGTATCTGATATGGATGCTTGTGAACCACATGATGGACAACGGGAGCAAGAACCTGGGCTTGTGCACCTATAACGGCAGCCTGTGGCGTCCGTTGGCGCGTGACACAGACAGTGGCCTGGGCATCGGCAACACGGGCCGCATCGAGTTCCCATTCTGGCTTGGTTTGTCAGATTACATTGTGAACGGTAGGTTCGTGTATGACCAACCGAGCCAACCTGCAGGCTCGAGCACCGTGTTCAACGGTCAGCGCGGCGCCATCTGGGTCAATCTCAAGGATGGCTTTGACGACCGCATTCAGGCGATTGCCAAGATGCTGTATGACAAGAGCAAGGAGAGCGGTTTCAGCGGCCCGGATTTAATAGCCTGGTTTGAGCGTCACCAGGGCGCATGGTGCGAGGCACTCTATAACTACGGCATGAAGCAGTACCAAGGCGGCACCCCCTACAGCCGCTGGATCGAGAGTGGCCTTGGCGACAAGAAGAACCAGCGCCGCTACTGGTTGGGCAACTCGTTCAGGTACTGGGGCAGCCGCTGGGCGCTGGGCAGTGAGGGTCGCCGTATTACGTGGCGCACCTGGGGCTACGGTTGCGACCTGGTGATTAAGCCCTATATGCCGATGTGGGTGTGCCTGGGACTTGGCAACTACCAGTATAGTGACACAGTTCGCTACCGCTGCCTTGACCCCGAGCAGGGTGTGACAGTGGTCAATAGCGAGGTGCAGCATGGCATGGTCATAGAGCGCAACGACAATGTGACATATCTGTTTGACGGCGACCTGCTGACCGACATCGGCGACCTGTACAAATATGGCGACATCGGCGACATCGACCTTGGCGTTGCCGTGAAACTACGCTCGCTGCGACTGGGCAGCAACACCGACCGGCAGACGCGCCAGTGGGTGAACACCAAACTCACGGAACTCAATGTCACCAATGCCGTGAGCCTTGAGGTGATTGACTTGACCAACTGCGAGGGCTTGGGCAGCAAGAGCAACGGCGTGTTCACCCTTGACTTGAGCAAGCAGGAGCAACTGCGCGAGTTGTACTTGTGGGGAAGCGGTGTGACCGGTGTTACATTGCCCAAGACCACGACGTTGACCACGCTTGTGTTCGGCAGACACCTCAAGACCTTGCGCCTGATAGACTGTACCAGCGTCTCAACCCTGGAGATGGAGGGTTACGGCTCACTGGAGAGCATCATCGTGCAGAACACCCCGATTGTTGACACCCTTGCGGTCGTGCGTGGTGTGCATGCCAGCGCACCCGGTCAGTTGCGCGAGGTGAGGATTGACAACGTGAACTGGCGACTGAATGGTTCGGATGGCCTCGGTCTGCTTGACGCGCTCGCTGCCCTCGGGAGCAACTGCCGCCTGAGCGGCACCATCACCCTGACCGGTGCCAGTGTGAGCTTTGAGCGCAAGCGCAGATGGGTAGAGACGTGGGGTGACGTTGACCACGGCAGTCAGGGACTGACCATCGTATATAACCGCCAGACCGTCGAGAATGTGGCCATCATCACCAGCAAGTATATGCCCACGGTGGGCGATTACCCGCTTGAGATTACCAGCGAGGGCAACAACTTCACCGCCATCACGTGGAGCATGCCGAGCAATGAGTGGGCCAGCGTGAATGCCCAGACCGGAGTAGTGACCGTGAACCGCGTGGGCACAGAAGCCAACCCGCCCATTGCCCTGGTGACCGTCACCTTGACGCTGCATGACGGCAGCACAGTTACAGCCAGCAAAGAGTTGCATTTCCATGAGCACAGTTGCAAAGAGGGTGACCTGGTGTATGCCGATGGCTCGTTCAGTGACGAATATCTGCCAGGCAAGACCGTTGTGGGCATGTGCATGTATATCAACCCCGATGATCCTACCGACCGCCTGGCTTATGGCCTTGCAAACCTTGTCAGTGACCAGTGGGGCCTTCATCCCGACAGGGTGAGTGGCGTGACGCTGGACAGTGGCGAGGACTATAACTGCTATGATGTGCCAGCCATCAGCAATATCACCGCCAACGGTACGAGCACCATCAACGACGCCAACTACCGCGATGAGGCCGCCGGCGATGCCCAGGGCTTCAAAATATTCTCGCGCACGACAGCCGTGGGCGACATGGGCATGGTGCAGTTGGAAGAGAACCTCGGCCCCTATAAGGCCGGCGACTTCATCCATGTGGGTCAGTTCAAGACGTTGCACATCATCCGCCACAGGAACAAGATACTGAACGGCGTAACCCTTGACGGCTATGACCTGAGTGCTCCGATTGAAGCCAACGCGATGCAGAGCGAGACCGAGGTGCTGCAGACACGCATTGACGCGATAGTGGCCGCCAAGGGCAACAATTACCGCGAGTTTTATTTCCCAGCAGCGAGTCGCTGCTATGCGTATGAGCCCAAGGTGAAGGCCGGCGAGGTGTTGAGTGACAAGTTCAAGGCTCACCGCTGGTGGCTGCCGAGTGCTGGAGAGCTGGCCCGCATGGTGTGGTGGCACCTGCAGGGCTATGATACAGCCAACGAAAAGGCCATATTTGCCAAGGCATTCGCTCTGGGCTTATGGGTGAAGCCGACCGATTGGCAGTGGTCAACCACCGAATTCAGTGCTTCCGGCGCGTACGGCATTGGTGCAGGGAGCGGCGCCGTCAACAACAACATCAGTTAAGACCTATTCCAACGGTGTGCGAGCGGTGGTCGCGTTTTAAGATTGGAGGC
>CAMHDX010000038.1 GCA_946183895.1 uncultured Porphyromonadaceae bacterium
GTCGCGCAGGGCGCCTATCACGTAGGGGGTGGTGCCGCTCGCCGCGATGCCTATCACGGTGTCCTTGTCGTTGATTTTGTATTGCTGCAGGTCCTTCCAGCCTTGCTCGGTGTCGTCCTCAGCATTCTCGACGGCGTTGCGTAGCGCGTAGTCGCCGCCGGCAATTAGGCCCACTATCCAGCCGGGTTCCATGCCGAAGGTGGGCGGAATTTCGCTGGCGTCAAGCACGCCCAAGCGACCGCTCGTGCCGGCTCCCATATAGAAGATGCGGCCGCCGCGGCGCATGCGCTCCACTATGGCGGTGACCAACTTCTCGATTTGCGGTATCGCGCGCTCCACAGCGTCGGCGACCTTGTGGTCCTCGCGATTGATGTCGGTCAGAATCTCGTGGACCGACTTATGCTCTAATCCGTCGTATAATGACGGTTGTTCACTGATTTTGACAAATGCCATGCTCTTGTTCGATTTTTTTGCGGTGCAAATGTAGCGAAAAAAGTTTAGAGTTTAATTGTTATTAGCCAATTAATTCTTGCTACACTACGGTTTTCCGTATTGCTCAAGGTACACTTGGCAGGTGAGAGCCAGCTCGTCGTACCACTGCTGCCCGAATCGCTCGATGAGCGGCTCGCGCAGGAACTCGTACACCCTGATGCCGCGGGCGCGACCCAGGGTCTCGGCGGCGCGGCAAATCTTCCACCGGTCATAGTTCACCACATCGCCATCGCCGATGTGCTTGACGCGCGCCGGATACAGGTAGCACGAGATGGGCTTGCGCCACGTGATGCGCCCCATGCGGTAGGCCTTCTCGATGGCGCATGAGCACAGTCCGCCCGGCTCGTAGCAGGTGAACACGCAGTTGCGCCCGTCAATAATCTGTGTCACGAGTTCGCCCTCGGGGTCGCGATAGGCCACACCGCTGTCCTTGATTTCCTCTTGGGCGCGCGGCAGCAATAGGTCCCACACCTGTGGCAGCACTTGTTCCAGTAGCTCGCGCTCGTGCTCGGTGATGGGCGCTCCGGCGTCGCCCTCAATGCAACACGCCCCCAGGCAACGGTCCAGGTCGCAGCAAAAGAAGCGCTCCACCAGGTCCAAACTCACTAATGTGCCTTGTATGTCAAGCATAGGTCAAACTGAGGGGATTATTCGGTGGGTACATTAACAATCTTGGATAACGCGTCCTCCAGGTCGGCGACCTTGGCAAGGCGCAGGTGGTATTCACCCTTGTAGAAGTAGGAGATGTTGCCGGTCTCCTCGCTCACGACAATGGCGATGGCATCACTATTCTGGGTTACACCCATCGCCGCGCGGTGTCTCAAGCCTAGGTGACTGGGGAACTTGTCGTGATACACCGGCAGGATGCACCCCACAGCGCGCACTGTGCCGTCAACTATTATCATCGCGCCATCGTGCAGCGGACTATTCTTGAAGAAGATGTTCTCGATCAAGCGCGAGTTGACCGAAGCGTCAATCACATCGCCGGTGAACACGTAGTCGTCAAGCTGTGTTTGCTGTTGCACGACAATCAGCGCGCCGGTCTTGCTCTTGGACATGCGGCCACACGCATTGACCACCGGCAGAATCCACGAGTTGGTCTCGTCCTCGCCGGTGCGGTGCTTGAACAACCGGCGCAGGAAACCCCACCCGCGCTGCGAACCCAACTCGGACAGGAAACGGCGTATCTGGTCTTGAAACAAGATGACAAGAATAAAGATGCCAATGTCGATAAACTTGTCCATGATGGTGCCGATGAGCACCATGCCGAATATCTTGTAGGCGACCGCCCACGCCAGGATAAACGCCAACACGCCCACAAACACGTTCAACGTGCCACTGTCGCGCATCGTGCTGTAGATGTAGTAGAGCAGCGTTGCCACCAACAGGATGTCAATGATGTCCTTGAGGCCTATCAACTGGGGCAAAATCGAAAAAAACATAGTATATGGTTATATTATTAATCGGTTGTCAATAATCGGCAAATAACTTCTCTGGCTTGGACCGCTGCCCGCACGTCGTGCACTCTGACGATGTGCGCGCCGGCAAGCATCGCCGCCGTGTTGAGCGCCACCGTGCCGGGCAGGGTGTCCTCGGCGGAATCGCCGGTGACACGCGTAATCATCGACTTGCGCGACACTCCCACCAGCATCGGAACGCCGAGCGACTGCACCATGTAGGCAAGGTGAGCCATTAAGGCGTAGTTTTGCTCTACGGTTTTGGCGAACCCGAATCCTGGGTCGGCAATCACATCTGCTACTCCCATGCCATGCAGGATGTCAATGCGGCGCATGAGCCATTCGGTGACCTCGGCGACCACGCCGCGCTCGCCGTAGTCGGTCATGCTCGACATCGTGGCGGGAGTGCCGCGGCTGTGGGTCAGCACGTAGGGCACACGCAGGGCGGCAACCGCGGCGAACATGTCGTCGTCAAGCGTGCCGCCACTAATGTCGTTCACGATGTCGGCGCCCAGGCGCTCGACCGCCTCAGTGGCCACCGCGGCGCGATAGGTGTCAACGCTCAGCGGCACATCGGGTGCCGCACGCCGCGCCGCCGGCAACGCCACGCGCAGGCGTGCCAACTCCTCGCCGGCATCGGGGGATTGTGAGCCGGGGCGGGTGCTGCATCCGCCCATGTCAATCACATCAACGCCGGCGTCTACCATCTCGCGCACTTTGCGTTCAATATCGGCAGGGTCCATTGCTCGCGATGCCGCGTAAAACGAGTCGGGCGTAGCGTTCACCACACCCATCACGAGCGGTCGCTCTATTGTCAACAAGCGCCCGCCCAAGCGCATGCTATGTTTGATGAATTGCTGCATTTGGTCGCACAACGTTACTACTAAATTGCAAAGTTAATTAAAATTATCCGATGTGGCAAATAATCCATGTTGGGCGCGTGGATTTGGATGGCTGATCTAATATTAATTAGTCTTACGATGAATTGCTGACATTTTATAGTTGTTTTATTAAATATTTTTACTAATTTTGCTGCCTGAATTACAATTTGTAAGAAAATCATGAATGATTTGAATGATTCGCGAGCCGGTTTTGCCACACGGCTTGGCGCTATAGCCGCTACTGCAGGCTCGGCTGTGGGTCTGGGCAACATTTGGCGCTTCCCCTACGAGGCGGGGCAGAATGGTGGCGGCGCGTACATCCTGGTGTATGTGTTGTGCGTGGTGTTGCTCGGCATACCGGTCATGATGAGCGAATTCATCATTGGTCGCTCGACCCACAAGAACATGAAGGGAGCGCTTCGCCAGTTGTCACCAGGCAGCAAAGTGTATCGTTTTACCTACGTTTGCATCGCCGGCGCGGTTGTGACGCTGGGCTTCTACAGTGTGGTGTGCGGTTGGGTGCTTGAGTACCTGTATCAAGCCGTCACGGGCAATTTGCTTGACCACTCGGCTGAGCAGTACTCGGCCATGTTCACCGGATTGGTGGCGAGTCCGTGGCGCAATGTGCTGTGGACGGCGTTGTTCCTCGCGGTCAACTTTTATATTATGCGCCATGGCATCAAGGGTGGCATCGAGCGGGTGTCACGCGTGATGATGCCGCTATTGCTCGTGTTGCTCATCATGTTCTGTGTGCGCTCGTTGACGTTGCCTAATTCGATGGAGGGTGTGCGCTTCTTGCTCGTGCCTGACTTTGACAGTATGTCGTGGCGCGGGGCGGTCAACGCGATGGGGCAGGCGTTCATGTCGCTCACCCTGGGCATCTCGGGTCTGGTGACTTATTCGAGTTTCTTCAGCGACGACGCGCCGCTGGCGCGCGATGCTACCACCGTCGCGGTGCTTGATACCTTGGTGGCGATACTCAGCGGCTTGGTGATTTTTCCGGCTGTGTTTAGCTTTGGTGTGCAGCCCGAGGCAGGACCCAAGCTCATCTTTGAGGTGTTGCCTGCTATCTTCCAGCAGATGAGCCTCGGTGTCGTGTGGGCGGTATTGTTCTTCATCTTGCTGTGCTTCGCGTCGCTCACCAGCACTATCTCGTTGAGCGAAATTCCCATCACCTTCTTGCAGGAGGAGTACAACATGTCGCGCAACGCCGCCACGTGGTGGTGTGCCGGCGCGGTTGTCGTCATCAGCGGCTTGAGCGCTCTCTCGTTTAATGTGCTTGACCACGTTACGCTTGCCGGCATGAACCTGTTTGACGTCTTTAATTATGCGGCAAGTAACATCTTCATGTTGCTCGGAGGTTTGGTAACGGCGGTGTATGTGGGGTGGTTCCTTGACCGCACTATCATTCGTGAGCAACTTACCAATCACGGCACCCTCACCACCCGCATTGAGGGGTATACCATCTTTTGCCTGCGCTACATTGCCCCCATCGCGGTGGCGATCATCTTCTGGAGTGTCGCCCTGTGAGGCACGAGTGGCGCGGAACTCGGCGGCACTGCCACCGAGCACTCAACGGGGTCGCCTATATGTAAAACCGCTGTGCACGATGGCACGCTTGTGATCGTGCGCAGCGGTTGCTATTTTTTGCCATCAGCGGGCGGCGGGCAGGATTTCGCTCAGCGTGGGGTGGGCGTGCACAGTGTGGCGGATGTCGTCAATGGTCAGGTCGGCGGTCATCGCCAATGCTACCTCGTGGATGAGGTCGGCGGCGTGTGCGCCCATGATGTGACAGCCCAATATCTTGCCGCTGTCTTCAACCAATACTTTAACTAATCCGTCGGGCTCGCCAAGCGCCAATGCCTTGCCGTTAGCCCTAAAGAAAGCCTTGAGGCAGCGGTAGTCAACTCCTTCTGCCTTAAGTTGTTGTTCGGTTTTGCTGACCATGGCGACTTCGGGAGTGGTGAAGACGGCGCCGGGGATAATCATTGTATGGGTGGGCAAGCCGAGGTGGCAGTCCAGCACGTGCTTGCCCTGGGCGGTGGCGGCATGCGCGAGCATGCAGGTGGCATTGACATCACCGATGGCGCAGATGCCCGGCGCGGTAGTGCGGTAGTGCTCGTCAACGACAATCGCGCCACGCTCAACCGCTACGCCCGCTTCGTCAAGTCCGTCGGGCAACACCGGCGCGCGACCCACCGCCATGAGTACCGCGTCGGCGGTTATTTGTCCGGGCTTGCCCTTGCTCTCGTAGGCCACGTTGTAGCCTTCGCCATCGCGCGCGATTGATGTCACGGCGGCGCTGAGCATGAACTTGATGCCGCGGCGAGTGAGCGAGGTGCGCAGGCGCTTGGCGATGTCGCTGTCAAAGGGTGGCAGGATTTCTTTGCAGAATTCGACAACGGTGATTTGGCAGCCGAGGCTCGAGAAAATGTGAGCGAACTCCATGCCTATCACGCCGCCGCCAATGATGATCATGTGCTGCGGCAGGTTGTCAATATCGAGCAATTCATCGCTGGTCATCGCCAGCTCAGCGCCGGGTATGGGTAGTAGGCGTGGCTTTGAACCGGTGGCGATGATGATGAGCGGTGCGGTGAAGGTCTGTTCGCCCACGCTCACCGCGTCTTTGTGTAGTCGCGCTTCGCCCTCAATCAGGGTGATGCCTGGCTTGCCGAGCAGGGTGGCGACGCCGTCGCGCAGGGTTTGCACGATGGTGTTCTTGCGGCTGACAATGGCGCTCATGTCGGGCGCGGGAGTCGCATCGCCGTTGAGCGTGATGCCGTACTGCGCGCAGTTGCGGGTCATGTCACAAGCGCTCGCGCTCGCGCAAAACGCCTTGGTGGGTATGCACCCACGGTTCAGGCAGGTGCCTCCCAGTTGTCCGCGTTCGACAATAGCGACCTTAAGGCCGCGCTCTGCGGCTTCAACGGCAGTCTCATATCCGCCCGGTCCGGCTCCGATAATGATAACATCAAAATCCATATCAGTAGTGTATTTGAATTTAATGATTGTGCAATTACAATGCGTTGAGTTGTTCCACCAGTTGGTCAATGCCCTCGGTGGCTTTTGCCGCGATATGGGTGAATCCCAGTGTGTCGGCATCCGCAACGACGTTGGGGTCAATCACGTAGCGTGGTGCGCGCCAAGGCACCTCGTTCAGCAGGTTGGCGGCAGGATATACCACCAGCGAGGTGCCGATAATCACCATGATGTCGGCGCTCTCGACAATCTGCATGGCTCGTGTCATCTGTGGCACCGGCTCGCCGAAGAGCACCACAAACGGCCGCATTTGTGACCCGTCAGCGGCTTTGTCGCCCAATAGGATAGGCTCGGTGAGTGGCTTGGTCGTGATGCAGTCAGGGTTATTGGGATTGTTCATGCCGGTGACCTTGGTCAGCTCGCCATGCAGGTGCAGCACATTGGTCGAGCCGGCGCGCTCATGCAGGTCATCAACATTCTGCGTAATGATGCTGACGCGGTAGTCGCGCTCAAGCTGTGCCAGCACCTCGTGGGCGTGGTTGGGGTGCACTGTGGCAAGCTGAGCCCGACGCGCGTTGTAGAACTCGAGGGCTAATGCGCGGTTGCGCCTAAAGCCCGATACGCTTGCCAACTGCATGGCGTCAACTTGGTTCCACAACCCGTTTTTGTCACGAAATGTCGCGATACCACTCTCTGCCGATATTCCGGCTCCGGTTAATACTACCAGGTGTTTCATCTTGCTGCTCGTTTTTTAAATTTCACAAAATTAATAAAAATATTTGTGTTAAGCGAAGAGAACTAGCACATTTTGTGCTACCTTTGCCGTGACAACAGGTGTGTTGTGGACACATATTCATTAACAAGTAAGTGAAATGCGATATTCAAGAACTATAATCCAGCTACTACTATTGTTGGCGGCGAGTGTGACCGCTATGGCTTACGACTTCGTGGCTGACGGATTGTGCTACTCAATCAATGCCGATGGCGAGAGCGTAGTTGTCACTTACGAGCAACAGGCTTCGCCCCGTTACACCTCGCTTGCCGGCGAGGTGGTGATTCCGCGCACTGTGAGTGATGGCGAGACCACCTACGTGGTCAACGGCATTGGCGACGCAGCCTTTCGCGACTGCACCGCCATCACATCGGTTGTGGTGGGCGACTCGGTCAAGACCATTGGCAACAATGCGTTTTATTGTTGCACATCATTGACAACCGTGTCGGTGCCCAAGTCGATTACGCGCATCAACTATGCGGCATTTTACGGTTGCTCGGCGTTGACGCGGTTCTACACCGGCGTGCCCGCCCCGACGCTATGGTCAATACGCTCCATGGTATTCATGGGGGTGTCAAGCCAGATGCAGTTGCTGGTGCCACCGGGCACGATGGACGTGTGGGTGGAGGCTCGCTGGAACAGGTCCTACAATTTGGCCGAATGGCTCTATGGCGACGTCAATGGCGACGGAGAGGTGAACGTCACCGACTACACGTTGCTCATCAGCCACATCTTGTCCCGCGAGTTGCCAACCCCGATGTCCTATCTTGCCGCCGATGTCAACGGCGATGGCGACATCAATGTCACCGATGCCTCACGCATTGTCACGCTCATCTTGAGCAACTGAGAGGGTTGCGTGCCGGCGGTGTTGGCACGAAGCCACCCCCAACCTTGCCCGATAGATGCCATCTCGCCATAATAATATGGTGCAGTGAATTGCAGTTCACCGCACCATATTTAATTTAAGTTTATAAAGTGAGTAAAAGCCTTAACAACAACGATGAAGTTCCTCTTCGAGGCACCATC
>CAMHDX010000039.1 GCA_946183895.1 uncultured Porphyromonadaceae bacterium
ATTGCCGGCAGGATTGAATTTCCAACACCTGACTTGCTTCGTTACATGTTATGGAAGGACAGACTGGACTACATTGACAAGGAGAAATGCGTACTAATAGCACAGAACGAGGCTCGTCGCGCAGAGCTTGACAAAATGTGCGACGAATACCCGGCGCTGATTCGTCACTTCGGCATTATCCACCAAGGGTGGTATTGGGTGTACGACATGACCCACATGAGATACGACAGCAGCGACTACATTGCCTTCTTGTTCCACACCACCAACGACTACCACCACTTCACCGACAAAATAATAAACGTTCTGTTCCAAACTCAAGAACAGGCCAATGCAGGCATCAAGAGTATTAAAGAGCTGAACAACGACTATATCACCAATTTATACTGCGAACCTGAAACCGGCAAATATAACGTGAGAATCTATATGCAATGCCCCAGTTCCAACCAAGTGTTTGAGCTATCAAACTTGATTAATGACATGAAGTTGAGAGGTGTGATATATTGCGAGCCTGAGTTATACGGCAATATCAAGTTGCTTTAATCAGTTGATAGAACGACAACGCAACAACCTGCTAACGGTGGCACAAGTTAAACTTGTGCCACCGTTAGCGTTTTTTAGGGCGGTCAGCGTGAGGCCCCCTCCTTAGCGGATTCCGGTAGCATAATTAAGAAAAAGTAATGGTAAATTAACATTTGTTTGCGCAATTCAAAAAAAAGTAGTACCTTTGAAAAATCTTACCAACTCATGACCTGAAACCCGGTTTTTATTTGGTTAATTTAACTAAAACGAATATCAATCTAACCAGTAATATTAATAACAAATTCTATGAAACTAAAACTGTTTTTGCTACTATCGCTCCTCGCTGTGCTGCCGATGTTCGCCCAGAACACCGGCGTGCAAGGTGTGGTGATTGATGCCAAGAGCGGTATCCCGGTGTCCGGGGCGACGGTGATGCTCGACAATCAAGGCACCACCGTCACGACCGGTCCTGACGGCGATTTCCGCATCACCGGCGCACAACCCGGACGCGATATCGTGCTTGTGCTGGGCTACGGCTACAAAGACTGGAGCCAAGCAGTAGAGATTGTGAACGGTATCGTTGACAACATCGGCACCGTGCGCCTTGACCCGACCGGTTTCTCTAACGCCGCCGACGAGAGCAATGCCGCCTTCAGTGAGAATATCCTCAGTGAGAGCGAGTTGGAGGACGAGGAGGGACAATCGCAATCGGTTGCCACCTTGTCGGGCGCAAGCGACAACCCCTTCTACCAGAGCGCAAGCTTTGACTTCTCGATCATGCGTTTCCGCATCCGCGGCTACAACAGCGAGTACACCAACACCTTTATTAATGGTGTGTCGTTCAACGACGCTATCCGCGGCCGCTTCAACTACTCCATGACCGGTGGTATGAACCAGGCGTTCCGCAGCCGCGCGGTGGGTATGGGCCTTGAGGCGACTGCCTACGGCTTTGGCGGCATCGGCGGTGCCAACAACATCCGCACGTTTGCCAAGGACTACGCCCCCGGCACCCGCGTCGGCCTCGCCTACACCAACGGCAACTACCGCTTCCGCGGCATGGTCACTCACGCGACCGGTCTGATGAAGAACGGCTGGGCGATCACTGTCAGCGCCGTGGGCCGCTACGCTCACGAGGGCATCATTCCGGGCTCGTTCTACAACAGCTACGGCTACTTCCTGGCCATCCAGAAGGTGTTCAACTCCAAGCACTCGCTGGCGCTGACCACCTTTGGCGCTCCCACCAAGCGCGCCAGCAACAGCGCCACCTTTGAGGAGGCCTACGAGCTGGCAGGCAGCCACCTGTACAACCCCAACTGGGGCTGGCAAGAGGGCAAGAAGCGCAACGCCCGCGTGGTGGAGAGCTTTGACCCGACGGTCATCCTCAACTGGGTGTGGACGCCCAAGTTCGGCACGTCGCTCAACACCGGTATCGCGTTCCACAAGTCGTTCTACTCGTCGAGCGCGCTCAACTGGTACAACGCCCGCGACCCGCGACCGGACTACTACCGCTACCTGCCCAGCTACTTCGCCTCCGACCCGTCGAACTACGAGCTGTACACCAGCCGTTGGCGCAATGACGAGGACATGCGCCAGCTCGACTGGGACGGCATGTATCAAGCCAACTACCTTAACACCTACATGAGTGAGAAGACCGGCAAGGAGAAGGGCTCGACCTACATCGTCGAGAAGCGTCACAGCAACCAGGCGGTGTGGCAGCTCAACAGCACGCTCAACCACCGCTTCACCGACAAGGTGACACTGCAGGGCGGCATTGGCGCGGGCTACACCGTGGCGAGCTACTACAAGACGATGAAGGACCTGCTGGGCGGCCAATATTGGCTCGATGTCGACCAGTACGCCGAGCGCGACTTCCCCGATGACCCGGGCATGGCTCAAAACGACGTGGACAACCCCAACCGCAAGATCTACAAGGGCGACCGCTTTGGCTACGACTACAACATCAACACGTTGAACCTCAACCTGTGGAAGCAGGTCAACATCAACCTGGCTCACTGGGACATCAACTACACCATCAAGGCGAGCTACACCAACTTCCAGCGCGACGGCAAGATGCGCAACGGCCGTGCCCCCGAGAACTCGCTGGGCAAGGGTCGTCATCATGAGTTCATCAACGTGGCGTTCAAGGCAGGCGCGACCTACAAGCCCGACGGCCGCAACGCCATCACGGCTCATGTGTACTACGGCACCCACGCTCCGCTGCCCTACAACGCCTATGTGTCACCGCGCATCAAGGATGACGTGATTCTCAACCTCAACAGCGAGAAGGTGGCAAGCGCCGACATCAGCTACGCCCTGAGCCTGCGCCGCTTCAAGGCTGTTGTGACCGCCTTCATCACCGACCAGCGCGACGCGACCGAGCGCACCGCCTTCTACGATGACCTGGCAGGCACCTTCATGAACTACGCCCTCACCGGCGTGCACAAGGTGTACAAGGGCATTGAGATTGGCGCCAGCTTCAAGCTCACGCCCAGCATCACCCTGAGTGGTGCCGCCAACATCGCGCGCTACCAGTACAAGAACCGCCCGTTGGGTACCCGCAGCTACGAGAACGGCTCGCAACCCGATGCCACCCAAACGGTCTACCTCAAGAACTTCTACGTGGGCGGCACGCCCCAGGAGGCTTACACCTTCAGCATCAACTGGGCAGCGCCCAAGATGTGGTTCTTCGAGCTCAGCGCCACCTACATGAACAAGGCCTACGTCGACCTGTCGCCCATCCGCCACGAGAGCATCAACAACTTGTGGTCAATGGCCGAGACCGAGGAGGAGTTGAAGGCCCTGCAGCGCCAAATCACCACCCAAGAGAAGCTCAACGACGCCTTTGTGCTCGGTGCCTCGATCGGCCACGTGATTTACCTCAGCCGCCGCCACTCGCTCAACATCAACCTCAACCTGGACAACATCTTGAACAACACCAAGATCATGACCGGCGGTTATCAGCAAGGTCGCTTTGACTACAAGACCTTCTCAACCAGCAAGTACCCCAACAAGTACTACTTTGCTCAGGGCTTCAAGATGTATCTCAACATCGGTTTCAAGTTCTAACCTGCCCGCAATTCAACATTACTAATCAACACTAAGAATAATAACAAATAACATATAGAACGATTATGAAACGTTTTAATTTCTATCTGACCATGTTGCTGTTGCTGGGCATCGCAGTGGGTTGCAACGATGAGTTTGACATGCCGCCCATCCAGGTCCCGACGGCATCGCTCACTCCCAACACCACGATTGCCGAGCTCAAGGAGCGCTACTGGGACGACGCTCGCAACTACATCGACACCATCAAGGAGGATGTTGTGATTCACGGCTGGGTAACCAGTAACGACGAGAGCGGCAACATCTACAAGAGCATGTACATCAGCGACGGCACCGGCAGCATCGCCATCTCGATCAACGGCAACTCGCTGAACACCACCTACCGCCTGGGCCAGGAGGTTGTCATCAACCTCAAGGACAAGTTCATCGGCAAGTACAACGGCATGCAGCAGCTGGGCGCACCCGCCTGGTACGAGGCTGGCAAAGCATGGGAGGCAACCTTCCTGCCGCTGGAGATGTGGGAAGGCATGGTTGAGCTCAACGGCCTGCCCGACCCCACCCACGCCAATGTGCAACCCGAGGTGGTCAAGATCTCCGACTTCCAGGGCAAGACCGACAAGGAGACCCTGCTCAAGTATCAAGGCAAGCTCATCAAGCTCAACAACGTCAAGTTCCCCGAGGCTAACGGCAGCGTGCCATTTAGCGAGAGCGACAAGACGACCAACCGCAACATCCAGGACGCCGACGGCAACGTGGTGATCATGCGCAATAGCAACTACGCTAACTTCCGCGCCAACATGCTGCCCATGGGCGAGGGTAGTGTCGTGGGTCTGTTGAGCTTCTACGGCTCGGACACCTGGCAGCTGTACATCCGTGACACCAACGACTGCATTGGCTTCACCACCGACACCAAGGGCTTGCAAAAAGACCCGTACACCATCGCTGAGGCACTCGCCGCCAAGGCCAAGACCGAGGGCAAGGAGATCACCGGCGCATGGTTCAAGGGATTCGCCGTGGGCGCTGTGGCTCCCGAGAAGACCACTGTAGCCTCGAGCGCCGACATCGAGTGGACCGCTCCCACCACGCTGGCTAACACCCTCGTGCTCGCCGATGACCCCGCCGAGACCGACATCACCAAGTGCCTCATCATCGCTCTGCCCGACGGCACCGCACTGCGCAACCAGGCTAACCTGCGCGACAACGAGGCTGTCTACAAGACCGCCGTCCTGGTCAAGGGCGACCTGGGCACCTACATGAACACCAACGCCATCGTGGGCAACTCTGGCGACGTGAGCGAGTTCAAGCTCACCGTGGTCACGGGTGGCGTGACCTCGCTGAGCGAGGGCTTTGAGAGCGGACTGCCCGCCGACTGGGTGCACGTGATGGTTCAAGGTAACAAAGACTGGTACCAGACCACGTACAACAACAACGGCTACGCAGCCATGACCGGCTACAAGGGCACCGCTCCATTTGAGAGCTGGCTCATCACTCCCGCCATCGACATCAAGAACGCTCCCAACAAGATTCTCTCGTTCCGCACCCAGGTCAACGGCTACGGCAGCACGACCACCACGTTCAAGTGCTACCTGCTCTCAAGCAGCGACCCGACCGATGCCACCAAGATTGAGCTGCCCGCCAAGTTCGCGACGGCTCCCGCAAGCGGCTATAGCGACTGGGCACAGAGCGGCGACATCGACCTGAGCCAATACGCCGGCACCTACTTCATCGGCTGGTGCTATGCAGCCACGAGCGACGCCAACTTCGCCACCTGGTGTGTTGACGACGTGAAGTTCGGCGAAGGCGGCGGCGGCGGCGACACTCCGCAACCGCAACCCACCAACACTCCGCGCGCCGACTTCGAGACCGGCAACGGCGGCACCACCTCGAGCTACTATATCGACTTCAACACGACCAACGGCTGGGCGATGAAGTCATGCGCCCTGTTTGCCGGCGCTGCCGCGGGCACCTCAACCGCGCCTAACTTCGACTTCATCGGCTACCGCGACGACAACGCCAGCGAGTTTGCCTACGCTGTGTGCATCAATGGTCGTGTGGGCGAGTACAACGGCACCACCTACGTGCCTGGCACTGTCACCTCGCCCAAGCTGAGTGGTGGCATCCAGAAGCTGTACTTCGACTATGGCTTCCCCTACAGTGACACCAAGGCATCGGTGCGCTTCGACATCGTCCAGAACGGCAACGTGGTGAAGACCTTCACCCTCACCAAGGACATCGCAGCCACCGACCGCAAGGTCAAGTTCTCGCACGAGGAGACCATCGGCGTGAGCGGCGACTTCCAGATTGTCATCACCAACCTCGCACCCAGCCAGGCGAACACCGCCAACAAGGACCGCATCGCCATCTGGAACCTGCGTTGGGACAAGAAGAGCTGAACCTCACTGACAGCACATCGTGCTGACTGATATCAAGCCCTCGCCCGTGCACTCGGGCGAGGGCTTTTTGCGGCACACAGGCAGCCGCGCACAAGGCTCACATTGCACACAATGTTGCACGGCACGTATTTTTTGTCTATATTTGCATTAAAATTAATCAATAACCATCACAACATGAGCAAAGTTATTATCATCGGATGCGGTGGCGTTGGCACCGTGTGCGCCGTCAAGTGCGCCGAACACCCCGAAGTATTCAGCGAGATAGTCATCGCCTCGCGCACCCTGAGCAAGTGCGAGGCTCTGGTCAAGACCATCGGCAAGCCCCACGTTAGCGCCGACTGCGTCGACGCAGACGACGTGGAGCAAGTGGTCGCCCTGCTTGAGCGCCACCACCCCAAGCTGGTTATCAACCTCGCCCTGCCCTATCAGGACCTGACCATCATGGAGGCATGCCTGCGCTGCGGCGTACACTACCTGGACACCGCCAACTACGAGCCGCGCGACGAGGCGCACTTCGAGTACAGCTGGCAGTGGGCGTACCGCGAGCGCTTTGAGAAGGCGGGGCTGACCGCCATCCTGGGCTGCGGCTTTGACCCGGGCGTGAGCGGCGTGTACACCGCGCGTGCCGCCAAGCACCACTTCAGCGAGATGCACACGCTCGACATCGTCGACTGCAACGCCGGCAACCACGGCAAGGCGTTCGCCACCAACTTCAACCCCGAAATCAACATCCGCGAAATCACCCAAAACGGTCGCTACTACAAGGACGGCAAGTGGATTACGACAGGTCCGCTCGAGATCCATCAGCCGCTGACCTACCCCGAGATCGGGCCCCGCGAGTCGTACCTGATGTACCACGAGGAGCTGGAAAGCCTGGTGCTGAACTATCCCACCCTGCGCCAAGCGCGCTTTTGGATGACATTCGGCCAGGAGTACCTCACTCACCTGCGGGTAATCCAAAACATCGGCATGGCAGGCATTGAGCCCATTGAGTACAACGGCCAGCAAATCGTGCCGCTGCAGTTCCTCAAGGCGGTGCTGCCCAACCCCAAGGAGCTGGGCGAGAACTACACGGGCCAGACGTCAATAGGCTGCCGCATCAGCGGTCTGGACAAGCAGGGCAAGCCGCTCACCTACTACATCTACAACAACTGCGACCACCACCAGGCGTACATTGAGACCGGCATGCAGGCCGTGAGCTACACCACCGGCGTGCCCGCCATGACCGGCGCCATGATGCTGCTCAAGGGGCTGTGGCTCAAGCCGGGCGTACACAATGTTGAGGAGTTCGACCCCGACCCGTTCTTGGAGCAGGTGGCGGCGAGCGGACTGCCCTGGCACGAGCAGTTCAACATCGACCTCGAACTATAAACCACCAGCCGTCTGACGCCTCAGGACGCCTCATGATTGTAAAATACCTAAATTTATTTTACAATATGCTTGCTTTATCACGCTTTTATACTACCTTTGCAGCCAATTTTGTAATACACGTCTAATTTAAATCATTCACACCATGTATTGGACACTCGAATTGGCATCAAAACTAGAGGACGCTCCATGGCCTGCCACCAAGGATGAACTGATTGACTACGCGCAGCGCAGTGGCGCTC
>CAMHDX010000040.1 GCA_946183895.1 uncultured Porphyromonadaceae bacterium
GGCTCTTGCATGGTCTTTAACATGAAGTCGGACCTTCGGCCCGCCAGTGTCTTCGATACTTTTTCATTAGAAATCAAAGCAGTCAACACACTTTAGAAACTTGAATAATTAAGAATTACGAATTGATGAAACTGATTCATACTGCCGATTGGCACATCGGTCAATCGTTCTACAACTACGACCGCTGCGACGAGGCGGCAATGATGATGCGCTCAATCGCGGCAATTGCTGCCGATGAGCGGCCCGACTTGCTGCTCATCAGCGGCGACATCTTCCACACCGCCATGCCCTCAGCCGCCGCGCAGCGCACGTGGGCTGAGGGAGTGCTGGCGATACACGAGGCGTGTCCCACGATGACGACAGTGGTCATCAGCGGCAATCACGACAGTCCGTCGCGCCTGGGCGCGTACTCGCGCCTGTGGCACCTTGCGGGAGTGCACATTGTTACGCCCGCCATGGCGGGCAAGCCCATCATGGTGGGCGACGAGGAGACCGGCGCGGTGGTGGTGCCGGTGCCCTTTGTGCCGTCCGCGCTCGCCGGCGAGATGATAAGTCGCGCGGTAAGCGCAGCTCGCGAGATCAGCGGCCGGCGCCCCATCATCTTGATGGCGCACCAGGCTGTCGAGGGGCTGTCGCTGGACGGCCATCACCACCTGCCGGACGTGGCGATGGACTACATCTCCATTGACAGTGCCGTGCAGGACGCGGTGGACTATATCGCCCTGGGCCACATCCACAAGCCGCAGGAGGTCTTGGCAGGCAAAGCCAGGTACAGCGGCTCGCCACTGCCGGTCCACTTTGACGAGGCTTACTACAGCCACGGCGTAGACATCGTGACCATTGACCGCCACGGCGAGCCCGCCACGGTGCGGCAAGTGCCGGTGCCGCTCGCGGTGCCGCTACTCACGGTGCCGGAGGCCCCGACCTCGCTCGACAACGCCATCGCGGCGATGAACAATCTGCCGGACACAACCTGCTACGTCAGGCTCCACATCGATGGCGACAACCACCCGTTGCCCCTCGACGCCAAGCAGCAGGCGCTCAACGCGTCGCAGGCAACCATTGACCCGGCCACGGACTTGCCGCGCAAGCGTTTCTCCGACTTCAAGGTGGTGCGCGAGGCGCAGGCGGCGCAAGCCTCGGGCCTTCGCGAAATCTCAGTAAGCGACATCGAGACCATCGACATCACCGAGGTCATGGAGCGCTACCTGAGCCGCACCGGTGCACCGGCGCTCACCGCCGACGAGCATCTTATCATCAACAACATCCTGAGCGAGCAACAATGAAGATTAATCGCCTATACATCAAGAACATCGCCTCGATCACCGAGGCGACCATCGACTTCACCACCTCACCGCTGCGCGACGAGCGGCTGATTCTCATCAGCGGCAACACGGGCGCGGGCAAGTCGACCATCCTCGACGCCATCTGCCTGGCACTGTACAACAAGACACCGCGCTTGGAGCAAGCCCCTCCCAAAACCAAAGTGGAAATAGCGAGCATCGGCGACGACGTGACGCTGAGCAGCCCGCTGCACCTGGTGCGCCGCACCAGCAGCGAGGCGAGGGCGGAGCTGCAATTCACGGGTAACGACGGGCAGGACTACACCGCCTCGTGGGTAGTCGAACGCAAGACACGGCAGTCCAAGGCGTTACGCACTCCGGAGAATAGTCTCATTGACGCCCAAGGCAACGTGCTTGCCACGCGAACCGAGGCGCTCAAGCGCATTGGAGAGCTCGTGGGCATGGACTTCACCCAGTTTTGCCGCACGACAATGCTCGCACAGGGCGAGTTCACACGCTTCTTGCGCAGCAACGAGAGCGACAAGAGCAGCATCCTGATGCGTCTGACCCACACCGAGCGGTTCGAGCAGATGGGGCGCCGCATCTATGAGCTGTACAACAGCGAGGTGCTCAAGTGCTCCACCCTATCAACCGAGTGCGCCACCATCGAGGCGCAATGCCTTGACAACGAGCAAGTCACAAATCTCACCAAGCAACTCGCCGAGGGCGACGACAACATCCGGACCATCAACGAGCAAGCCGCCGCCCTCGACAGCCAAATCAAGTGGATAGAGCAGCGCGATGCCCTGGCCCAACAGCGCGAGCGAGTGCAGAAGGACATCGACGGCAATGTGCGCGACCTGTACGTCGCCCTGCTGGAGCACAATGCGGCACTGATGAGCGAGATTGGCAACTATGCCGGCGACAACCTCACGCCACAGCAAACCGTCGCGCTCATCAACGCCGACATCGCCGCCGCGACACGCCAGATAGAGACCCTGCAGACTCAGGAGAAGCAAGCCGGCGAGCAGTACGAAGCCTGCCATGTTGACGACATCACCGCCGAAATGAAAAAGCTCGACCAGCGCATTGGGGACATCGGCACCCTCGACAAGCATCTCGCCACCGCCGACGAGCGCACCACCAAGGTCAATGACTGCGCGACCGCCGAGCGGCAAGCGGGCGACCGACTCCAGGAGTTAGAGCTACAATTACCTGTCAAGCAGCGCATTGCAGACGCCGCACTCGAGGCATACAATGTCGCCAAGGCAGCGTATGACAACGTGCACTTCACCATCGAGAACGCGGTGAACCAGGTGCGCAGCCATGTGCACTGCGGCGATGAATGCCCGGTGTGCGGCAATCGCATCGAGAATATTCGCTCTAATGAGCACTACACCCCCATCCTGCAACCGCTGGCATCCGCTCGCGACACCGCGCTTAACGAATCCAACCGCGCCACCACCGACGTCAAGGCGCTGCAACTATCCATCTCTTCCGCGCGCTCCACGCTCTCAAGCGCCAAGCAAGCCACCGCACGGGCTCAGAACGAGCTAAAAGCCACCAACGCCGACATCGACCGGCTCAAGCAGGCGCTGGGCATCGCACCCGACACCGCCGACCTTGCCGCCGCCATCGCCGCCCTCAAGCAAGACATAGCCAAGCGCCGCGAGCAACTCGAAGCCACACGGCGTCATGCCGAGGAGATCCAACGCCACATCAGCGAGCTGGTCAAGCAGCGCGCCGCAGCTGTCAAGCTCGAGCAAAGCCACAACGATCGGCTGACCAAGTTCAACGACATGGTCGCGCTGCAAAGCGAGGCAGACGAGGCACTCACGGCAGCGACCGGCTTGCGCGGCGCGTGGACGACAATCGAGCCTAGCGACGGCTCGGGCCAAGCCGCCCGGGTCAAGCCCGCAATGCGCTCGCTGCAAAGCGCCGTCGACCATGTTAACGGTGAGCTAAACAGCATCGCCAAGCAAGAGCAAGAGTTGGAGAACACCCGTCCCGCCAATGCCGCCGAGACACCAGCCGACCTTGACCGCCTGCGCGAGCAGCTCGCCGAGCAACGCGCCACGGCAGCGACCCTCACCGAGCAGATGGGCTCATGGCGCACGCAGATTGAAAGCGACAAGACCAACCGCGAGCGGCTCAAGGATGCCCGTGATCGCCTCGAGGCGGCTCAACGTGAGCGCGACCGCTATGCCAGGTTGTGCGCCTGCTTCGGCTCGGCAGACGGCAAGAAGATGCGCACCATCGCCCTCGGCCTGATATTGGGCGACTTGCTGCGGGTGGCGAACAGCTTCCTGCGGCAGTTTGACGAGCACTACGAGCTCTACAACAACGGCGACTCGTTGACCATCATGATGCGCGACCGCCTGATGGGCAACACCGAGAGCGCGACGACCAACCTCAGCGGCGGCGAATCGTTCATGGTGAGCCTGGCGTTGGCGCTCGCGCTGGCGCGCACGGGCAGCAACATCATCACCGCCGACACGCTGTTCATCGACGAGGGCTTCGGCAGCCTGAGCGACGACGTGCTCGAGAACGTAATCAACGCCCTGGAGCACCTGCACCAAGCGAGCGGCCAGCGCGTGGTGATCATCAGCCACGTCGCCGAGTTGCAGGAGCGCATCGCTGCACGCATCCACGTCGCCGGCGGCAGGTGCATCACCACCGCCCTCACCCTACCCTAATTGACCACAAACAACCGCGACACGATGAACGAACAATTCCTCAGCCAATTATACTTAAAGGACACCGCCTTTGACCGGTTGATGCAGCAGCGCGTGCACAACGTGCTGCTCATCGCCAGCACCTATGACGCGTTTATCCTCGAGGAGGACGGACGCGTTGAGCAACAACTCTTCATGGAGTACTCAAGCCTGAGCCTGAGCTCCCCGCCGCGCGTGACGCGCGTGAGCAGCGGCGACGAGGCGATGCAAGCCATCGGCACGGGCCACTACGACCTGGTCATCGCCATGCCGGGCGTGGAGATTTCGCAAACGTTTGTCACGGCTCGTCTCATCAAGGGTAGCTACCCGGACATTCCGGTCGTGGTGCTGACGCCCTTTTCGCGACGCCTCATGGGCGAGGACCTCAGCGCGGTGGATTATGTGTTCTCATGGCTGGGCAACGTTGACTTGCTGCTGGCAATCATCAAGCTGCTGGAAGATAAGCTCAATGCCGAGCAGGATGTGCTCGACGTGGGTGTGCAGATGATTCTGCTGGTTGAGGACAGCGTGCGGTTCTACTCGTCGATTCTGCCCACGCTCTACAAGTTCATCTTGCGTCAAAGCCAGCGCTTCAGCACCGAGGCGCTCAACGCCCACGAGGGCATGCTGCGCATGCGCGGCCGCCCCAAGGTGATGCTGGCGCGCGACTACGAGGAGGCGATGGCGCTGTACGACCTCTACCACGAACACATCCTGGGCGTAATCAGCGACGTGTCGTTCAAGCGCGGCGGCGTCAAGGACGCGCAGGCGGGACTGCACCTGGCACACGCGCTGCGCGAGCGTGACGCCTACCTGCCCATCATCATCGAGAGTAGCGATGCGATAAATCGCGCCGAGGTCAAGACCTTTGGCGGCACATTTGTCGACAAGAACAGCAAGGCGCTGCCCGTCGACCTGGGGCAGGCGGTGATGGACAACTTCGGCTTCGGCGACTTTGTCATTCGCGACCCGGACAACGGGCACGAAATCATGCGGCTACACAATCTGCAGGAGTTGCAGTACCGCCTCAAGGATATTCCGGACCGCTCACTGCTCTATCACGCCCAGCGCAACGACATCTCGCGCTGGCTGTACTCGCGCGCCATCTTCCCCATCGCCCAGGTCATCAAGATGCACCGCTTTGTCGACATCAGCGAGGCGCCGGCGGTGCGGCGGCTGTTCACCGACTTGATTGTGAAGTACCGCCTGATGAAGAATCGAGGCATGATCGCCGACTTCCGCGCCGACCGCTTTGACAAGTACAGCAACTTTGCCCGCATCGGCCTGGGCAGCCTGGGCGGCAAGGGGCGCGGCCTGGCGTTCATCGATTCGATCATCAAGCATCACCCGGAGTGCGACGACTTCAAGGGCATCACCATCTCGATTCCGCACACGGTGGTGCTGTGCACCGACGTGTTCGATGAGTTCATGGAGCACAACGGACTGTACCCGCTCGCGCTGAGCGACGCACCGGACGAGGCGATTCTCGAGGCCTTCCAGGCGGCGCAGTTCCCCGAGGCGATGCGCGACGACTTCAACACCATCTACGACGTGATGGACGCGCCCATTGCCATCCGCTCGAGCAGTCTGCTTGAGGATAGCCACTACCAGCCGTTTGCCGGCATCTATGCCACCTACATGGTGCCGCACCTGCCCAACCGCGACGCGACGGTGAACATGATGTCGCGGGCCGTCAAGGCGGTCTACGCCTCGGTGTTCTTTGCCGCGAGCAAGGCGTACATGACTGCCACGAGCAACGTCATTGACCAGGAGAAGATGGCTGTAATCCTGCAGGAGGTGGTGGGCAAACCGCACGAGCAGTACTTCTACCCGTCGTTCAGCGGCGTGGCGCGCTCGCTCAACTATTATCCGCTCGAGAACGAGAAACCGGAGGACGGCGTGTGCGAGCTGGCTGTGGGCCTGGGCAAATACATCGTTGACGGCGGCTTGTCGCTGCGGTTCTCGCCGCTGCACCAGCACCACGTGCTGCAAACGAGCACGCTGCAACTTGCCCTGCGCGACACTCAGCGCAACTTCTACGCCATCGACACCACCATAGTCGACCCGCACTCGCTCATGCCCGCCGACGAGGGCTTCAACATCGCGCGACGCACCATCCAGCAGGCGGGCGACAATGGCGAGTTGCGCTACATGGTCTCGACGTTTGACTACCGTGACGGCGACCGCCTGCGCCACGACGACCAGGGCCGCGGCAGGCGCGTGGCAACCTTTGCCAACGTGCTGGACCACAACGCGTTCCCGCTTGCCGACGCGCTGCACTTCATGCTCACCACCGGCTGGCAGATGATGGACCGCCCGGTCGAAATCGAGTTTGCCGGCAATCTGGGCGACGACCACGACATGGCGTACGGCAAGCCTGGACACCTCTACTGGCTGCAAATTCGTCCCATGGTGGACCGGCGCGAGATGGTGGCGGACGATGTGCTCGACGTGCCCGACGACCGGCTGATTGTTGAGTGTCACAACGCCCTTGGACACGGCACGATGACCGATATCCGCCACGTGGTGCTCGTCAACGAGGGCTGCTTTGACATGAGGCTTAACAGCGCGGTGGCAGCCGAGCTGGCTGACATCAACCGCATGATGACCGACAAGGGGCTGGGATATGTGCTGATGGGGATTGGTCGCTGGGGCAGCAGCGATGAGGCGCTGGGCGTGCCGGTGCGCTGGGCTGACATCTCGATGGCGCGCGTGGTAGTGGAGCTGCCGCGTGCCGAGGCGCCCATCGAGCCGAGCCAGGGCACACACTTCTTCCAAAATCTGACCAACTTCGGCGTAGGCTACTTCTCGGTCACATCGGGCGACAAGTGCCACCTGGAGACCGTCAAGGCGGCACGTGTAGCCCACGCGGGCCAGTACGTCACCATCTACGAGTTTGACCGCGCGCTCACCATCATGGTCAACGGCCGCACCGGCCAAGCCTCCATCTCAATGTCATAGCAAGCGGCACACCGCGCCGTCGCAAAACCCCGTTAGGGGTGCCAAATATTGAACAACAACACCCGTGAACCTGCGTGAATCAGTAACTGGTGATGGCGTAGCCGCCGCTGGGCTGGGCATGCACCTTGTAGATGCGCAGGCCGTACTTATTGGTGGCGGCGATGCCGCTGATGGGTCCGCCCATGCCGGTGAGCACGTTGTAGCGCGAGTTACACTGCGGGCACACCGCCTCGTAGTTGCTCTGGTCGATGCCCACCGCCACGCTCATCGTATTCTCAACGGGGCACGCCGCGTCGTAGGCAAGCGGCTCGTAGTTGCCCGTGCTGCTGTCAAGCCCCATGATGAGCAACACGCCGCCGTAGCCCGTATAGGTACTGGCGGTGTACGGGAAATTGGAGGGCTGGCGGGTGGCGCGGTTGAAGTACTTCCAGTCACCCACGCCGCTCACGCCGTAGGTATTCCAGATGCCGTATCCGCTCAGGTCAATGCGCACGGTGAAGTTGGGCACCTCCTGATTGTTGACACTGTCGCAAGCGCTCAATGCCAGCACGGCAATCAGCAAGCAAAACCATTTGTTCATA
>CAMHDX010000041.1 GCA_946183895.1 uncultured Porphyromonadaceae bacterium
TGATATCGGTAAATACTCCGCTAACTCTGTGTCTCCTGCCCGGTGTAGTGGGCTTCATTTGTTTAACTGCCATTTGTTATCTTAAATATTGCTGTAGAAATCAATAGATTGACCCTCGGCAATGGTAACAACCGCCTTCTTGAAGGCAGCGACCTTGCCGCGCAGGACGCCACTGCGAGTGAAGCGACGCTTCTGCTTGCCGTCATAGTTCATAGTGCTGATGCCAACAACCTTGACGTCGTAGAGTTTCTCGACGGCATCAATAATCTGGGGCTTGGTAGCCTCAGGGCTGACCTTGAACGAGAAGCGGTTAGTCTTCTCGCTGATGGCGTTGGCCTTCTCAGTCACGATAGGTATGATCTGTATCATCTGTTTATCTGTAACGAATTCACTTTAAATTATTCAACACATTGACACTGCCCTCGGCAAGCACCATCACCTTGTTGTCAAGGATGCGATAGGTGTTGATGTCGGCGGCAGTGATCACACTTGCCTGAGGCAAGTTACGGGCCGACAAAATTACATTATTATCGGGATTCGGTAAAACGACGAGGACCTTTTTGTCCGAAATCTTGAGATTATTAAGAATATTTAACATATCCTTAGTCTTCGGAGCCTCAAAAGTGAAGTTCTCGACCACCATAATCTGTCCGTTAGCAGCCTTGCTGGTGAGCGCCGAGCGGCGAGCCAGAGACTTGACCTTCTTGTTGAGCTTGAAGCTATAGTTGCGGGGACGGGGACCGAACACGCGACCGCCGCCATTGAGCAACGGGCTGTTGATGTCACCATGGCGAGCGCCGCCGCCACCCTTCTGGCGACCGAGCTTGCGTGTTGAACCTTGCACTTCGCTGCGCTCCTTGGCCTTGTGAGTGCCTTGACGCTGATTAGCGAGAAACTGCTTCACATCGAGGTAAACCACGTGCTCGTTGGGGGTAGCGATAGCAAAGACTGCATCGTTGAGCTCCACCTTGCGACCGGTATCCTCGCCTTTGATGTTATATACTGCGACTTCCATTATTTCTCAATTATTACGATTGAACCCTTGCTGCCGGGGACAGAGCCCTTGACGACGAGCAGATTGCTCTCCGGCAAAACTTTAATCACTTGTAGGTTTTGAACGGTGCAGCCGTGGTTGCCCATTTGGCCAGCCATGCGCATGCCCTTGAACACCTTAGCGGGATAGGAGCAGGCACCAATCGAACCGGGAGCGCGGAAACGGTCGTCCTGGCCGTGGGTCTTTTGACCGACACCGCCAAAGCCGTGACGCTTGACAACGCCCTGGAAACCTTTACCCTTGCTAATGCCGCGCACGTCGACGAAGTCAGCCTCGCTGAAGAAGTCGACGGTGATCACGTCACCGGCCTTGTAGTCGCTTTCAAATCCTTTGAACTCGGCCAAGAATCGCTGGGGTGCCACACCGGCCTTCGCGAAGTGACCTGCCTCGGCCTTGCTGGTGTGCTTGTCCTTCTTCTCGACAAAGCCAATCTGCACAGCCTCGTAGCCATCGGTCGCCTCGGTCTTGACCTGCGTCACCACGCAGGGACCTACTTCGATAACAGTGCACGGCACGTTCTTGCCGTCGGCACTGAACACGGATGTCATTCCGATTTTCTTTCCAATTAAACCTGGCATTTCTTGATTTTTTTAATTGTTTGTTGGTTTCTTTTGTTTAGCTCACGCGCCTGGCGGAGCATTTTAGAGTCTTAGATTAACCGTTGGATTTGTTGATTACAACACCTTGATTTCAACCTGGACACCGCTGGGCAGCTCGAGCTTCATCAGCGCGTCGACGGTCTTGGCAGTCGAGTTGTTGATGTCGATCAAGCGCTTGAACGAGCTGAGTTGGAACTGCTCGCGCGACTTCTTGTTGACAAAGGTCGAACGGTTAACAGTGAAGATGCGCTTGTGGGTGGGCAGGGGAATCGGTCCGCTGACCGTCGCACCGGTAGCCTTCACTGTCTTGACAATCTTCTCGGCACTCTTGTCGACAAGATTGTGGTCGTAAGACTTCAACTTGATACGAATTTTTTGACTCATTTATGAATAATTTAAAGTTAAAGTGATTATTTCAATAAATCAACACGTCCTTGACACTCGGTGAGCACCTTCTCGGCTTGCGCGCGAGCCACCTCGGCGTAGTGCGAGAACGACATCGTGCTGGTGGCGCGACCGCTGGTGATAGTGCGCAGGGCAGTCACGTAGCCGAACATCTCGGAGAGTGGTGCAATCGCCTTGATGATGCGAGCACCGCTGCGGCTACTTTCCATGCCCTCCACCTGTCCGCGACGGCGGTTCAGGTCACCGATGACATCGCCCATGTTCTCCTCGGGTGTCACCACCTCGACCTTCATGATGGGCTCCATGAGCACCGGTCGCGCCTTGACACAGGCGTTGCGGAAGGCCTGCATAGCGCACAGCTCGAACGAGATCTGGTCGCTGTCCACCGGATGATAGGAGCCGTCGAGCACTGTCACCTTGAGGCGCTCGACCGGATAGCCCGCGAGCACACCACTGCGCATAGCGCTGGCGAAGCCCTTCTGGATAGCCGGAATGAACTCCTTGGGAATGTCACCGCCCTTGACCTCGTCGACAAACTGCAGCGAGCCCTCGAAGTCCTCGTCGACCGGCTCAACACGGCAGATGATGTCGGCGAACTTACCGCGACCGCCCGTTTGCTTCTTGAACACCTCGCGAAGCTCGACCGGGCGGGTGATCGCCTCCTTGTAGGTAACCTGCGGGCGACCCTGGTTGCACTCCACCTTGAACTCACGGCGCAAGCGGTCGATGATGATGTCAAGGTGTAACTCGCCCATACCGCGAATGATGGTCTGGCCCGTCTCCTCGTTGCTCTCGACCTGGAAAGTCGGGTCCTCCTCGGCGAGCTTCTGCAAGCCCACGCTCAGGCGGTCGATATCCTTCTGGGTCTTGGGCTCAACAGCGATGCCGATAACCGGATCGGGGAAGTCCATAGCCTCAAGCACGATGGGGTGAGCCTCGTCGCAGAGCGTGTCGCCGGTGCGCACATCCTTAAAACCAACGCCTGCTCCGATGTCTCCGCAACCGATCACCTCCATGGGATTCTGGTGGTTGCTGTGCATCTGGAACAAGCGTGAGATGCGCTCCTTCTTGCCGGAGCGTGCGTTAAAGACGTATGAGCCGGCATCTATCTTACCGGAATAGACGCGGAAGAACACCAGACGTCCCACAAAGGGGTCGGTGGCGATCTTGAACACCAGTGCGCAGAGCGGCTCGGTGGGCAGCGGTTTGCGGTGCTCGATGCGGTCGGCATCGTCCACAGCATGACCGGTCACATCGTCGGCATCCTCCGGGCTGGGCAGATAAGCACATACGGCGTCGAGCAGGGGCTGCACGCCCTTGTTCTTGAACGAGCTGCCGCACAACATCGGCACAATCTCCATGGCGAGGGTTGCCTTGCGCAGGGCGCGGCGAATCTCCTCCTCGGTGATTGTTGAGGGGTCGTCGAAGTACTTAGCCATCAGGTCGTCGTCAAACTCGGCGACCTTCTCCAGCATCTCGTCGCGGTACTGTTGCGCCTCGGCGAGCATGTCGGCGGGGATTTCCTCGGTCGAGTACTCCGCGCCCATAGTCTCATCGTGCCAGTAGAGCGCCTTCATGGCGATCAGGTCCACCACGCCGCGGAAGTTCTCCTCGGCGCCGATGGGCAGCTGAATCGGGCACGGGTTAGCGCCCAAGATGTCCGTCATCTGACGCGCCACCTCAAGGAAGTTGGCGCCCGAGCGGTCCATCTTGTTGATATAGGCGATGCGCGGCACGTTGTACTTGTCGGCCTGGCGCCACACAGTCTCGCTTTGTGGCTCAACGCCACCGACAGCGCAGAAGGTAGCAATGGCGCCGTCAAGCACACGCAGTGAGCGCTCCACCTCGACGGTGAAGTCAACGTGTCCCGGAGTGTCAATCAAGTTAATCTTATACTTGTCGCCACTATAATTCCAGAACGCGGTGGTAGCGGCCGAGGTGATAGTGATGCCTCGTTCCTGCTCCTGCACCATCCAGTCCATTGTGGCGGCACCATCGTGCACCTCACCGATCTTGTGAGTCAAGCCGGTGTAGAACAGGATGCGCTCAGACGTGGTGGTCTTGCCGGCATCGATGTGAGCCATGATGCCGATGTTGCGTGTATATTTTAACTGATTGTCAGCCATTATCGTTGTTTAGTCAATAATTTAGAAGCGGAAGTGAGCGAAAGCGCGGTTAGCCTCGGCCATGCGGTGCATGTCCTCCTTGCGCTTGAACGCGCCGCCCTGCTCGTTGTAAGCGTCGAGGATCTCGGCAGCCAGCTTGTCGGCCATGGTCTTGCCGCCGCGCTTGCGAGCGTACAGAATCATATTCTTCATTGAAATCGACTCCTTGCGGTCGGGACGGATCTCGGTCGGGACCTGGAAGGTAGCGCCACCCACGCGGCGGCTCTTGACCTCGACTTGAGGAGTAATCTTCTCGAGCGCCGCCTTCCAAATCTCGAGGGGCGAGTGCTCGTCGTTGGCCATCTTCTTGCCCACAATGTCAAGGGCGCTGTAGAAGATGCGGTAAGACGTGTTCTTCTTACCATCATACATTAGGTGGTTCACGAACTTAGAGACGCGAACGTCACCGAACTTGGGATCGGGCAAAATGATCCGCTTTTTAGGCTTTGCCTTTCTCATTGTTGTTAGTCTTGATGTAGTTTAAAGCTGCTTGGTTGTTCTCGTCGGGGCCTCCCACGGCGGGGAGCCATCTTTTCTTCAACCGCCGTCTCTACGGCAGTTTACTCAACCGGTGAATCCAATAACTAAAAACTAAGTTGATAAAAAATTAGATTGTTTGTTGTGAGATAAGAGGTCGTGAATAGCACGCGGTGGCTATTTTACTTCTTGCTCTTCTTGGGACGCTTGGCACCGTACTTGCTGCGGCGCTGCAGACGACCGCTCACGCCGGCGGTATCCAGCGTGCCGCGCACGATGTGATAACGCACACCGGGGAGGTCCTTGACACGACCGCCGCGGACCATCACGATGGAGTGCTCCTGGAGGTTGTGGCCCTCACCGGGGATGTAGCTGTTGACTTCCTTACCGTTGGTCAGGCGCACACGCGCCACCTTACGCATAGCCGAATTAGGCTTCTTGGGGGTCGTTGTGTACACGCGCACACACACGCCGCGACGCTGAGGGCAGCTGTCCAAAGCGGGCGACTTGCTGGTGCTTTGCAGCGACTGACGACCTTTTCTCACTAATTGCTGAATTGTAGGCATCTTAGTTTTGTTTTAACTGTAGTTTTTATTAGTTATACATTATTGCTCAACGCGCCGCAAACCAATGCTATCGCTCATTAAATCAATCATTTAACGGGCAATAACACAGTTTGAGCCGCAAAAAGCGTTGCAAAGTTACTAACTATTTCGCTAACTGCCAAATAATTTTGCTCTCGTCGGGTGCCAGTCAGAGCAAGCCGGCGAAAGGTTTAACATCTTTTAACATAATACCGCACTTGTCTTTTTCGCTCAGCACGAGCTCAGCCTCGCCAAGCGGCCACTCGATGCCCAGTGCCGGGTCGTTGAACATGAGCGTGTGCTCAGCCTGTGGGTGATAGACATTGTCCACCTTGTACTGGAAGCGTGCGACCTCGCTCAGCACCACAAAGCCGTGGGCAAAGCCGCGCGGGATAAACATCTGCACATGGTTGTCGCTCGACAGCTCCACGCAGGTCGCCTTGCCATAGGTCGTGCTACCCTCGCGCAGGTCGACCGCCACGTCAACAATCTTGCCCTCGGTGACGCGAATCAGCTTAGCCTGCGACCACTCCCCCGCCTGATAATGCAGTCCGCGCAGCACACCGCGGCGCGAGTAGGACTCATTCTCCTGAACCCACGTCACGTCGGCGACCACGCTGCGGAACGCCTCGGGCTTGTACGACTCCATGAAGTAGCCACGCGCGTCCCCAATGACGTGCGGCACAATCTGCCACACGCCGTCAAGCACTCGGTCGGGGCAAAACAGCATGCCCCCCGCTTCAATCTTTTTTCTCTCTTTACACATTATTATATAATATAGATAGAAACGCTATTACGACACAAAGTTACAACACAATGGGCGAATTGCGGCATAAAAGTCAGCCGTTTTCGCAATTTATTTTGAAAACGGCTGACTTTTCCGGAGCCTGCTAATCGCCATTAGCCTGGCAATAAGCGACTTGTCAAATCAAACACTTATAATAGCATTATTAGCATAATAGGCGGATCACTGGTTGCTGAGGATATCGGCGAGGATAGCGTTGACATCGCCCACGTTGACCATGCCGTCGCGGTTGACATCACACTTGGCGTCATAGGCCTCGGCAAGGATGAGGTTAAGCACAGTGTTGACGTCACCCACATTGACACTGCCGTCGCCATTGACATCGTAGGGATTACCCTCGGTCCACACGATGCTCAAGCGCAAGGGAGAGCTGACGGTTACAGTGACATTCTCGAGCGCGAGGTATGCGGTATTAGCCGGCATGTTGACACCCTCCACATCCGGTGTCATGTGCATGAGCACCGGCTCGAAGCACTCGCCTTGCAGCACAAGGTTGCACAGGCGCATGATCGTCGTGTTACCCTCCTCAGTATCAAACAAACCCGCCTGCACCACAGTCGGCACCGTGACAGCCCGCAGCAAGTTTTCGTCAAGCCTCACGCCGTCAGCCTCGGCATCATCGGTAGCAGTAAGCGTGTAAGTCGCCCCCGCGGTGCCGCGCAGAAGCACACCCAGGTTAGCCGGCACGATGCGACCCTCAACGAGTGTAGCGGTAGCCACAGCAGCCTCCGGGTCGCCATCGGTCACGATGTAGGCATCAAGGCCGTCAGGCAGGATAAGAGCCTCGGCGGCGCTGAAGGTAGTGTAGCCCGCCGCGGGCAGCGTCACAACGTACTCGCTGTGGTGGCGCCGCAGGTAGCCACCCTCGCCGTAGTGAGCACGCGACTTGTCGGTGTCGGTCGACTTGAACCGCGTGCCATCCTCGCCCACGAGCGAGTAACAGCCGCGGAACATGACGTCGGAGGACGTCACCGCGTCGGTGTTCCACTGTTCGCCCACGTAGATGCTCTCAAGCGTCGTGCAATCGCCGAACATGCCGTTCATGTCAGTCACCTTGCGGGTGTCGAAGTTGCTCAAGTCGAGCGAGCGCAGGTTGGAGCACTTGAAGAACATGGCGAGCATGTCGGTCGCCTCGCTCGTGTCGAGGTATTGCAGTCCGTCAACCAGTCGCAAGGCGGTGCAGTTGTAGAACCATGCGGCAACGCTTGTGGGCTTCACTGCCGCGAACGACGGGTCAATGACGGCAGATGTGACGTTCTTGGCGATGCCTTCGATGAGATGGTTGTCGTCAAGGAGCCAGTCGGGGATGATGCCCTTCT
>CAMHDX010000042.1 GCA_946183895.1 uncultured Porphyromonadaceae bacterium
TAGCATCTTGTAGCGTTGCAGGGCATCGTTGGCTTGGTTCATCTGCGCCTCGGCGCCGGTGAGCACATTGCGCGCCTGCGTATCGTCAATTTCGGCTATGAGCTGACCACGGCCCACCGCCTGCCCCTCGCTGACCAGCACGCGCTTGACCACACCCATGCTCGTGAAGCTCACCGCGGTGGCTTCGCGCTCCTCAACAATGCCTACATACGTCAGGCTACCGTCATCCACCATGCCCGACGCCACCACCTGGGTGGTGACACGCGTCGGGGCTTTCTCGACACTTGCGGGCTTGTCGCTGCAACCGCACAGCATCATCATGGCCAACAGGCCCAATACAGTTCGTCTCATCAGGTTGTACATTTGATTTTTAGAACCGCAAAATTAGTAGAATTATTGTTAATAGTCATGTTCAATATGGGATACTAAATAGCACATTTTTACCCAATGCGAACTATTGCACATAAAAATATCCCAAACTGAACACATTATTTGGCTTATAATAGCTACATTTGCACCCAACAAATCAGCTCGCTCATGTTAAAAGAAGAGATTTCGCTCCACTCGCTGACCTCGAACGAGGCAGTGCGCATTGGCTACTCGGACAACGATATAGTCATTGTCGACAGCATCCAGCAATTCGCCACGATCAGTGAGGCGCACGTTCAGATGACATCCATCGCCATCTGCATCAGTGGCCGTGTGCATGGTTTGATGGACGGCATACCGCTTGAATTGCGACAAAATCAAGTGGCGGTGATACCGGCACACAAGACGATTACCGACCTGATGGTCAGCCCCGACTTCAACATCAAGGCGATGTTTTGCTCCGACCGGTTGCTGCAGGGTTTCCTACGCGACAAGATGAGCATCTGGAACGAGGTGATGTACATCCGTCGCATCCATGTGATCAACCTCAACGACGAGGACTTCAGGTTCTACACCAGCTTCTACGACATGCTGAGGCTATGCATGGAGAAAGCTGAGGACACCCCGTTTCGCACCGATGTAATTCAGTCGCTGGTGCGGTGCGCCTTGCTGGGACTGTGCGGCGCCCTGAGGCAGCAACTGTCAAGTGTCACGCATTTGCCAACGCATGTCAATACCGGCAGCTATCACTTTCAGCGTTTTCTTGACATGCTCCATTCGGGCGAGGTGAAATACCGCCCTGTGTCGGACTATGCCGGCAAGCTCTGCATTTCGCCCAAATACCTGACAGTGATTTGCAAGCAGCAATCAGGCAAGACGGCAGGCGCGTGGATAACCGAGATGGTGATGAACGACATTGTATATTATCTCAAGCAGACCGACCTGACGGTCACTCAGATTGCCGACCGGCTGGGTTTTCCCAACGCGTCGTTCTTCTGCAAATATGTGAAGGCTCACTACGGCATGACGCCCGTCCAGCTGCGCGAAGCGCCCGGGTCAAGATAGAAGAGAGAGTGTGTTGGCGGGGGTGAAGGTAGTCGTCGGTTCGGAAAAATCAAAGTAAACTTTGCTTTTTCGCTCGGCTTGCACTACCTTTGCAAAGGAATGACAGATGCACGCAAAGACATAGACCGCTCGTGGCGGGTGGTGAGCGCGACGATGCTTGTTAGCGCAATCGCACTGACGAGCGGTGCCGTGTGGAACTTGGGCACGACAACCGGTTTGCAACTGGCTGTGGGTCTGTTTGTTGCATTCACAATTCCCCTATTCATTTACCGCTCACGCCGGTGGGCGACCCCGGCAGGCGCGCTGGTGCTACTCGCCGTGTGGACTGTGATGGGCGTGCTCGCCATCAGCAACATCAACCAGTGGCTCACGCCGCCCGGCGCCACCGCCGCCATGCCGGCTCTGCATAGCGACGACATGAGTTACTACAAGTGGGCGTTGCACTACTATGACGGGCGAGTGCCGGCGCCGCACGTGGCGTTCCCCGGTCTGCCGGTAATGATACTGGTGACATGGAAGGTACTGGGAGTGAGCGTGGTATGGCCCGTGGTGATGAACGTGATGTTTACGCTCACCGCGTTTGTGTTCACCTCGTTCACGACAGTGCGCTTGCTGCGTCATCGCGCCCACTCGTTCAATGCGCGGACGCTCGGCACGCTGGCGATTGCGGGTTGCGCGTTGCTCGGCTACCTGATCAGTCAAGGCACGGTGGTGCTCAAGGAGGCCAGCGTGGCAATGTCGATGGCGGTCATCGGCAGCGTGATGGCAGTGTTTGTGCGCGAGCGGCACCTGAGCCTGCGGCACTATGCCGGCTTTGTGATAGCGTGTGTGGTGCTCGCCTTCACGCGCACGACCTACATGTACCTGGTGATGCTCGCGCTGGTGATAGTCGCGCTGGGCAATGTCAAGTCGCGTGTGCCCCACGTCACGTTGCTGTTAGGACTCGCCATCGCGGCGTTTGTGGCAGGCGACAGTGTGGCATACTACTCGTTTGAGCGCCACATGGTCATCCTCAGTGGCGGCGAGCGCATGCAGCGCCTGTTCATTGTCGGCGAGAGTCAGCAGCCCTATCTGAACCTGATTGGCGACTACTTCAACTACCCCATCTGGCGTCGCATCCTGCTGTTGCCGCTCACCAGCGCGGTGCAGTTTATCATCCCCTTCCCGTGGACCTACGACCGCGAGATAGGCATCACCGAGATGGTGTCCCGCGCCGGCTACGGCTGGTACGCGGTGGGCGGCATGGCGTTGTTCTACTACGCCTTGATGTCGTGGCGTCGCCGTTACACGCTGGGGGCATGGGCATGGATGCCTGCGGTCGTGTTCATGGCGATAGCCTATGTGTCGGCAGGCTCGGTGAGCCGCTATGCCACGGCTGTTCAGCCATGGTTCGTACCCATCGCCGTGTGGGTAGTGAGCGCCGTCAGGCACGATAGCGAACTACGCCGCAAGTTGCGGTGGTGGGCACTCGCCTACGTCGTGGTGCTCGCCGTCACCCTGGTGGTGTGTTATCGCATTCAAATCAACTATTTGCGTTCGCTCGACGAGTACTACATCAGGCTCACGCGCGAGATGCAATCATCACAGATACAATGAAGAAATTGATGCTTATCGACGCGTATGCCATGATCTTCAGGGCATACTACGCCATGATACGCGCGCCGCGTGTCACCAGTACCGGCATGAACACCAGTGCCATATACGGCTTTGTAAACATCTTGCATGAGTTGCTGACCTCGCAGTCGCCCAGCCACATCGCGGTGTGCTTTGACCCCGGCGGCAAGACATTTCGTCACGACATGTACAGCGCCTACAAGGAGAATCGCGACAAGACGCCCGAGGACATCACCGCCTCAGTGCCGTACATCAAGCGCATCCTCGCCGCCCACGGCATCGCCGTGGTGACCGCGCCCGGCTACGAGGCCGACGACGTGATAGGCACGCTGGCGCGTCGCGGTGCCGAGCAGGGCTTCGAGACGACGATTGTCACCGGCGACAAGGACCTCGCCCAACTGGTGGGACCGCACGTGACAATCTACAATCCCGCCAAGGGCGAGCACCTCGACATCAACGGCGTGAACGAGAAGTTCGGCATCAGCGACCCCAAGCAGGTCATTGACTTGCTCGGATTGATGGGCGACAGCGCCGACAATATCCCCGGCTGCCCCGGTGTAGGGCCCAAGACCGCGCAGGCGCTGATAGCTAGCTGGGGCAGCGTGGAGAATGTGATTGCCCACGCCGCCGAGCTCAAGGGGGCGCTTGCCGCCAAGGTGAGCAACAATGCCGAGCAGATAGCGCTGTCCAAGCAATTGGCAACCATCAACACCGACGTGCCACTGGAGCTCGAGTTAGACACGACCACCCGCGGCGCGACAGACACCGGCGCGCTGCGCGAGGTGTACACCGAGTTAGAGTTCCGCACCTTCCTGGCGCGGCTGGGCGACGAGCCGTCACGCCCACAGGCGGCAAAACCCGCCGCCCCGGCACCTGCCGCCAAGTCCGGTCCGCGCACCCTCAACTTGTTTGAGGACATGGAAGAGGACGCCACCGATAGCACGGCTGCAGCCACCGCGGTTGTCAACAACCCGAGCGACAAGCCAGTCACCATCATTGACGACAGCGAGGCAGCCGGCGAGTTAATCAACACCCTGCGCTCGTCACAAGAGCCCATCGCCGTCCACGTCGTTGCTAACGGCGAGGAGGCGATGCGCGCCACGCTTGTCGGCATCGCCATCGCCCATGGCGACGAGGCGTGGTACATGCCCATGGACGGATCGGGAGTGATGCTGAAAGCCGTGGCACCGCTATTCACCGGCTCGGCGATCATCGTTGCGCCCGACGTCAAGTGGTTGATGGTGAACCTGGGCGCCGCGGGCATGGACTTCACTGCCCCCTACTACGACACCGCCATCGCCCACTACCTGCTGCAGCCCGAGCGCTCGCACGAAATCCGCAACATCGCCTTCGACCTGCTGCACCTGGACCTGCCGCGGGTCGAGGACCTGAACGGCGCCAAGGGGCGCTTGCCCAAGTGGCACGAGATGCAGGCAACCGTGGTGGCACGCTACAGTGCCACGATGGCTCGCACCTGCCTGCTGTTGCGGCCCGAGCTGGACAAGGCACTCGAGCAGGAAGACTTGACCGGCCTGCTCACCGACATCGAGCTACCGCTCGCCGCCGTGCTGGCACAGATGGAGCTGGCGGGCGCGCGCATTGACTGTCAAGCTCTGGAACAGTATGCCACGCGGCTTACCGAGCGCGTTGACGCACTCGAGGCAGAGTGTCACGCGCTGGCGGGCACCACCTTCAACACCGCCTCGCCGGCTCAGGTGGGCGAAGTGCTGTTCACCGTGCTGCACCTTGACGACAAGGCTAAGCGCACCAAGAGCGGACAGTACAGCACTACCGAGGAAATCCTGGTCAAGCTGCGCAATCGACATCCAATTGTGGACAAAATACTGGAGTTGCGCGGCGTGCGCAAGCTCCTGAATACCTACGTCACCGTGTTGCCCACGCTGGTTAACAGCCGCACCGGCAGGATTCACACCACCTTTAACCAAACAGTGACCGCCACCGGACGGCTGTCGAGCGCCAATCCAAACTTGCAGAACATCCCCGTGCGCACCGACGACGGCAGGGAGATCAGGCGCGCGTTCATTCCGGCTGAGGGCAATGTGTTCTTCAGCGCCGACTATTCGCAAATAGAGTTACGCCTCGTCGCCGACCTGAGCGGCGACCCGACGATGCTGCACGCCTTTGAGCTCGACACCGACATCCACGCCCTGACCGCCAGCCGCATCTACCACAAGCCCATCGAGGAAGTCACCGCCGACGAGCGACGCAAAGCAAAGACGGCGAACTTCGGCATACTGTACGGCATCTCGGCATTCGGCCTCGCCGAACGGCTCAACATTCCGCGCACCGAGGCAAAGCAACTCATTGACGGCTACTACGCGGTGTTTCCGCGGGTGCGCGACTACATTGACAGCATGGTAGAGAAAGCGCGTCGTGACGGGTACGTGACGACGCTGTACGGCCGCCGGCGCATGTTGCCCGACATCAACTCGCGCAATGCGGTGGTGCGCGCCTTCAGCGAGCGCAATGCCGTCAACGCACCGGTGCAAGGCACCGCCGCCGATGTGATCAAGCGCGCCATGGTGGCAATAGCGCGGCGATTCAAGGAGGAAGGCCTTGCGTCACGCATGATACTGCAGGTGCACGACGAGTTGAACTTTGACGTAGTCCCCGCCGAGCTCGACCGCGTGGAGAGCATCGTCGTTGGCGAAATGGAGGCGGCATATAGCGGGCGAGTGCGTCTCACCGCATCGCACGCCGCCGCGACCAACTGGCTCGACGCCCACTAATAATCAGTTGAAATTTTCTAAATATCGTATTATGGAATTATCTAACGCTCAAATTGAAAGACAAGATTTTGTTGATTTCGTGCGATTGCTTGTTTTTTCGTGAGAATTTTCGGATTTTTTTTTGCGATTTCGGTTTTTTATTATTTTTGCAAGTTGAAAGTCAACAATACATCGTATAATTATTAATACCTTCTATTATGAGCAACCTTAAACCGTTATTCGCTACAGTCGCCGCGATGCTTGTGTCACTCTCCGCCACAGCGGTGACGACGCTTTACTCAAGTTTATCCATCGGCGACTACGTGTATAGCATTATCCGTGACAACAGCGGCGCGGACTACGCAGAAATCACCGGTGTGTCAAGCAGCGGCGCCGCCAAGTACAAGAACGCCACCGTTGACCTGGTCGACAATACTCTTGCCCACGGTGACATGGGCTACTCGTTCACCTCCACCGCCTCCTACACCGGCAAGCGCGGCTCCTACGCCGGTCAACTTGAGGCCACGGTAATCAACTCCCGCTCCATCTCCACCACCGAGTTCAATGGTGCCAACTGCTATTACGTCCAGTACGTCAACAACGACGGCAGCGTGTCAAAGTATGCTGTGACCTCGCTACGCCGCTATGCCCTGAAGCCTTACGCGTCGCGTTACACCCTCGTGGACCTGCGCGACAGCGAGCTGCGCGAGTTGCGCGCCTATTCGTGTGAAAATCTCACAGCGTTGACGGCACTCTATACCGGTCCGGTCAAGACGATTGGCAACTACGCGTTCGACCAGGCCGCCAAGTTGCAGACAATCGTCTTCGGCGAGGACCTGACCTCGCTGGGCGAGTACGCTTTCAGGGGCAGTAAGTCCATCGAGACCATCACCGTGCCCACCACCTCGGTCCCCACAGTGAAGAGCACCACCTTTGACACCGGTCTGAACAAGAGCAAGTGCAACCTGCGTGTGCGCGCCGACATGTACGAGAAGTTCAAGGCCGCCACCGTGTGGAAGGACTTCTACATCACCGACCTTGACGGCAACGTGCCGGGCAGCGACCCCGAGTACGTGCTGAAGATTACCGGCGTGACGGTCACCTCGAGCAACGCCGGCAAGGGAGCCATCGTCCCGGGCGTGAGTGTGGTATTCTATGACACATTTGTCACCATCACCATGGACAGCGTGAGTTATACCGGCTATTTAAAGACGTTCATCGAGACCAACTATCCGCTGACGGGCATCGTGCTGACGGGCAACAACAAGGTTGTGGCAGCGCAGTTCCTCAAGGCGACCGGCGGCAACGTGCTCATCAACGGCAACGACGAGGCGACCCTCGCCACGACCGCCAGCAACTATGTGACGGTGGACGCCAACATCAGGATGATTGCCAACGGCAAGGACCAGACGTGCCTAATCTTTGGCATGAAGAACATCACGAGCAACGGTGTCACTCGCGCCTTCATGGGTACCAGCGGCTACACCACGCTCTCGCTGAACACCTCCTCCGGCGAGTTCAAGAGCACCAACTATAGCAGCAACGTGATTTCGGGCATCAAGAAACTTGA
>CAMHDX010000043.1 GCA_946183895.1 uncultured Porphyromonadaceae bacterium
CACGGGCAGTGTGCGTGACTACTACTACGATAACTCCAACGGTAACTTTGACCCGGTGTTTGACGTTGTGGGTCCGGTGAACGTGAACTATGCCTCGACCGATGGCAACAGCCGCTCGCGCGTAATCTTCCAGAACGCGGTCAATGCCGTGGATAGCCAAGTGGACTTCTCGAAGTATGACGCCGACGGCGATGGAGTGGTCGACATGATCTACTTTATCGTTGCCGGTCATGGCTCCAATGTGCAGGGCAACGACGGTAGCTTGTTGTGGCCCTACAAGTCGGGCTACCTGTTCAACAGCGCCAAGCGATTTGACGGCAAGCGCATCGACGTGTACGCGTGCTCGACCCAGTTGATGGGGCAGGACAACACCGAGTACCTTGACGGCATCGGCACCATTTGTCACGAGTTCACCCATGTTCTCGGTTTCCCCGACCTGTACGATACCAACTACGAGACCGGTGGTCAGAGTCATGACCCGGGCACGTGGGACATCATGGCAGGCGGTGGCTACCTCAACAACTCGCGCACTCCGGCGGGCTATTCGATATTTGAGCGCTACACCTTCGGGTGGGCTAATCCGCCCGTGCTCGAGAGCGAGGGCGAGTACACCCTGCCCGTGCTTGGCACGTCTAACACCGGTTACATCCTTAAGACGCCGGTCAACCGCGAGTTCTTCATGCTCGAGAACCGTCAGTCGACCAAGTGGGATAGCGCCCTGCCCGGTCATGGCATGATAGTGGTGAGGGTGGACAGCACCAATGTGTCGGTGTGGAACGACAATACGCTCAACTGCGACCCCAATCACAACTACTATGAGTTGCTTCGCGCCGGCGGCAGCACCGAGGGCAGTAGCGACAGCGACCCGTTCCCCGGCAAGGGCGGCATACGCATGATTGACAACAGCGGCATCGCGACCGGTTGCCTGCGCACCTGGAACGGCACCGCCAACCCCTTCGCGATTTTCAACATCGCCGAGGTGACCGGTGGTGATGTCACATTCAACCTTGTCAGCAGCGACAATGTCAAGGCGATTGAGGAGGACTTCGAGGCGATGGATTTGACCACCAAGGCGTCGACCACGGGCGTTGAGGGCAACTGGGCGACGTGGAGCTTCACCAAGTGCAGCGTCTCTGAGCCGAGCGAGGGGCAGGGCAATGGCTCGCGCGTGTGCTCAATGATTGTGCCCAGTGTGCTCACGATGACAAGCGACGTCAATTATGTGCTCACTCAGGTGCGCGCCACGGCATACAATACGTCGGCATCGGCGGCGAAGTTGCGCCTGTACTACAGCATCAATGGCGGCACGACGTGGAAGGACGTGCCCAATCACACTGTCACCATCCCCGGCAGCAGTGTCGTGAACGTGGACTGGGTGATACCCGTGCTTGACAAGCCGGTGCGCCTGCGCTGGAACATGACTGCCGGCAGCCGCGTGGCATCGGCTCCGCTCAACATCGACGACATTCGCCTCTACTACGACCACGCGCTCGAGCCCGAGCACATTGATGGTGACGTCAATGGCGACGGCAAGGTCAACGTTGGCGACGTGAACTATGTGCTCAACCTCATCTTGCTGGAGCAGTACGAGCAAGTGGCCGATGTCAACAATGATAACGAGGTGAACATCGGCGACGTGAACTATATCCTGAATATTATCTTAACCAACAGTTAATCCTTGACGATGAAGAAAACACTGTTAGCTGCTGTGGCGGCTATGTCAATCATGCAAGCCGGAGCGGTTCCCGCTGACCGGCGTCCGTACCAAGTCACTCAGCCCGATGGCACGAGCTTGTCGCTCGTGCTCAACGGCGACGAGTTTTATCACTTCACCACCACGACCGACGGCTACACTGTGGCTCAGGACGAGGCGGGGTGGTACACCTATCAGTACAATGCCGGCGGCAGGTTGGCATCGACCGGTGTGGCGGCGCATGACGCTGTGGCGCGCCCTGTGAGCGAGATGTCGCTGCTGACAACACTCAGCACGCGTCAGGTGGACAAGGCTATGGTGGGTGAGGCGCGGCACAAGCGCGCGTTGCGCGACGGTGTGATGACGACCGGCGGAGCGCTCAAGGCGCGCCGGCGCATTCCGGGAGCCGACTTTGACTACGACAAGTTCCAGGGGCTCATCGTGCTGATCAACTTCAACGACAAGGAGTTTGTCAACGATGCCCTCTTCTACGACGACATGGTCAACATGGAGGGTTATACCGGATTTTATCATCAGGGCCGTTTCAAGTCGGCGGTGGGCTCGATGCGCGACTACTTCAACGCGCAGAGCAACGGGGCGTTTGTGCCGCAGTTTGACATCTTGGGTCCGGTCAATGTTGACTACAGCTGCCTGGACCCGCAGGGCACGAGCGGTGACACCTTCGGCATCTTCTCGGCGGCGCTGCAGCAGTTGGACGCGACGACCGACTTCTCGAAGTATGACACCGATGGTGACGGCAACATTGATATGGTCTACTTTATCGTCGCGGGCTACTCGGCTAACTATGGCGGCAACAACAGCGGTTACTTGTGGCCTCATGCCTACTACCTGGTGGAGTGGACCGACACGGGCTATCGCACGTTGACGCTTGACGGCTGCACCTTCTGGCGCTACGCGTGCTCGACCGAGATTTACGGCTGGGAGTCCTACGGTCACACCACGCCGCTGGGCATCGGCACGATGTGCCATGAGTTCAGCCATGTGCTGGGTTTGCCCGACCTGTACGACACTGACTACGCGCAGCAGGGCCAGAGCGTGCACCCCGAGGAGTGGGACCTGATGGCAGGCGGTAGCAGTGCCGATGAGGGACGCCGCCCGGTGGGCTACTCGATATGGGAGCGTTACACCCTGGGCTTCGCCACGCCAACTGTGATTGAGGCGCCCGGCGAGTACACGCTCGCCGAGTTGCAGAGCTCGCGCGAGGGCTATATCTTGCCCACCGCCAACGCCAAGGAGTACTTCCTGCTCGAGAATCGACAGCGTCGCAGTTGGGATGCGGCGTTACCGGGCCACGGAATGGTGATAGCCCGCGTTGACGAGAGTGTTGACCGCGTGTGGGAGGACAACACAGTCAATGCCGTCGCGTCGCACAATTACTACGAGCTGCTGCATGCCGACGGCACTACCGGCACCGGCGCCGGTCTGCCTTTCCCGGGCACGGGAAGCGTGAAGACCATTACTAACCTGACCACGCCCAATCTGCTCACTTGGGACGGCTCGTTCAGCGAGTTTGTAATCAAGAATATCACCGAGACTAACGCGGCGGTCCGTTTCACGGTCGAGGAGGACGCGTCAACAGCCTCGATTGTTGAGGACTTCGAGACAATGGGCGTGACATCCACGGCTACAGCGGCCGGCCTCAAGGGACGTTTCGCCACGTGGGACTTCACTAAGGTCTATAACCAAGCGATATCCAACGAGGACTACGGTAACGGCGAGTATGCCGCGGCGATGGTGCTTCCCAGTGTGATGCAGATGACCACGCCCGTTGACTGCGACATCTTCCGCGTGTCGGCGCGTGTGTATGTCACCTCGGCGACCGCCACCAAGTTGCGCTTGTCGTCGTCGACCGACGGCGGTGCCACATGGACCGATATTGATGATGTTGTCGCGCCCGGCAAGCAGATGTCAACTGCCACATGGAATGTCAGCATCAGCGAGCCTGTCATGTTCAAGTTGACCATGGTGGCGGGCATGAAGAATGCTCGCACATGGATTGACGACTTCACGATTCAGTACACGGGCGAGATGCGCGATGTGTTCGACATCAACGACGTCAATCATGACGGCGAGGTCAATGTGGGCGACGTGAACTATGTGCTGGCGCTCATTCTCACTGAGGACTATGAGGCGGTTGCCGATGTCAATGGCGATGACGAGGTCAATGTGGGCGATGTCAACGCCATTCTCTCCTATATCCTTGAGAACTCTTGACCGGCGCTCAGATTGGCATAATTCGCTATAATTCGCATAATTAGGATTATGGAAATTGTTTACTACGACAATCACATCATCATTGCCAACAAGGCAGCCGGCGAGCTGGTCCAGGGCGACGAGACGGGCGACACGCCGCTTGTTGAGATGGTGCGTGAGTGGATTCGCGTCAAGTTCAACAAGCCGGGCAATGTGTTTTGCAACTCGACCCATCGCATCGACCGCCCCACGTGGGGCCTCGTGGTGCTGGCGCGCACCAGCAAGGGCCTGAGCCGCATGAGCTCGCTGTTTCGCAACGGGCAGGTCCACAAGACCTATTGGGCGATAGTCAAGAACCGCCCGCCCAAGGATGAGGACACGCTCATCAACTGGGTCCACCCCGTGCAGGAGGGCAACTTCACCGAGTGCTCGACCATCGAGATGCCCGGCTCGGTCAAGGCGGTGCTGCACTACAAGGTGATTGCCCACAGCGAGAGTTTCCACTTGCTCGAAATTCAACTCATGACCGGGCGCAAACACCAGATACGCACCCAGTTGGCGTTCATCGGCTGCCCCATCAAGGGCGACATGAAATATGGCTATCAGCGTGGCAATCCTGACCGCAGCATCTGCTTGCAGGCTCATCGCATCCAGTTTGAGCACCCGGTGTCGCACATCCAGATTGACGTGACGGCGCCATTGCCCACCGGCGACCCGTTGTGGCAGATTCTCGCCGACAACATTGGCAAAGAGTAACATATATAGATACAGTGCTTAAAAAGTAATAGACTATGTTCGAAAGAAAAAAAGAGACCACCTGCTCGCCGTGGGTGTGGATTCCGACCCTCTACTTTGCCGAGGGCATACCTTACTTTATCGTGAACAACATCTCGGTGTTGATGCTCGCCAAGATGGGCGTGCCCAACGGGCAAATGGCGTTATTCACCTCGTTGCTTTACCTGCCGTGGACCATCAAGCCTTTCTGGAGCCCGTTTGTCGACATCATTCGCACCAAGCGGTGGTGGGTCATCGCCATGCAGCTGATCATGACGGCGGCGTTCATCCTCTTGACCATGTTGATGCCCAAGCCTTCGCCCGACGTTATCGCCTCAGGCGCGACACCCATCAGCATGTTCTACGTCACGTTGTTGCTGTTCACTATCACGGCGTTTGCCAGTGCGACCCACGACATTGCCGCCGACGGGTTCTATATGCTCGCGCTGAGCCAAAAGAACCAAGCGGCATTTGTGGGCATCCGCTCCACGTTCTATCGTCTTGCCAACATCTTTGGGCAGGGTGTGCTGGTCTACATCGCCGGTCACATCGAGAGTACCTATGATAACATTCCCCTGTCGTGGACGGTGACAATGGGTATCACCGCCGGCATCTTTGCCATGGTGACGATTTATCACCTGTTCCTCATTCCCAAGCCCGAGGTGGACCGCCCCGCCGGTCTGGTGGGCGAGCAGGGCGAAGTGATGACCACGGGCGAGCGGGCGAAGCAGATTCTCAAGGACTTCGCTCACACGTTTGCCACGTTCTTCACCAAGCCCGGTCTGGTGCTCGCCATCGTCTTCATGCTGCTGTATCGCTTGCCTGAGGCGTTCTTGCTCAAGTTGTGCACACCCTTCCTGGTTGATTCGGCTGCCAACGGCGGCCTGGCGCTTTCGACCGAGAAGGTTGGCATCGTCTACGGTACGGTGGGCGTGATCGCGCTCACCATTGGCGGCATCCTGGGCGGCATCTATGCCTCGCGGGTGGGCTTGAAAAAGTCGTTGTGGGTCATGGCGGCATGTATGACGTTGCCGTGCTTGACCTTTGTCTACCTTGCCGAGTGCTTGCCCACCAACATCTATGCCATCAGCACCGCGGTGGCTATCGAGCAGTTTGGCTACGGCTTTGGTTTCACTGCCTACATGCTATACATGATCTACTTCAGCGAGGGCGAGTACAAGACTTCGCACTACGCCATTTGCACGGCGTTCATGGCGTTGAGCATGATGATTCCGGGCATGTTTGCCGGCTACCTGCAGGAGGCGCTTGGCTATGCCAACTTCTTCTGGATGGTGATAGCCTGCTGTGTCGCGACGCTGATTGTGACCTACCTGGTCGACCGCCGCATTGACCCGGACTACGGCCGCAAGTGATAGCGCGCTAATGCGCTTGCACTCAGGTTGTAATGAATAGACGTAATCGCCCTGTCTCAACTGAATACACAGGCTTGTGTCACACAAGCCTGTGTTATTTTCGCTACACAAGGTTGTGTATTCAAACAAACCGGCCAAAAACATTCCTTTGGTTTGAAAAATGGTTTGAAAAACAGGGTTTTGCTGATTTTTTTTGGATTATTGCTATTTATTTAATACTTTTGTAACTTAATTGGAGGGAACTACATAATTATTAATACTCAACCGTATAACCGAACTATGAATTACCTGAAATCAATTTTGATAACGTTGGTTGCATTTGTCACGTCGGTGGCCGCATACGCCGAGCCCGAGGCAATCACTACCAACTTGCCCAACGGCGACTTTATCTACGGACGCCGACATCCTCGCCACCGGTGGCAAGAGACAGGCCTATGACGGCAACGTGACGACCCTCCCCCATTGAAAAATCGATAACCCGATTGCTCGAACAATCGAATGCTCGACCTCATATAAAAAACAAGACGACAATGAAACGGACCATTCTTACGCTGGCGATTGTGACGCTGGCGATGCTCACGGCAAGTGCACTCTCCTTCAGCGTGGGCAACTACAAGTACTACACCACCAGCGACACCGAGGTGACGGTGGACGGCTTCAGCGCCAGCGCGCCGAGCGGCAAGAACTACGTCGACTTCCCTGGCATGGTGACCTACGGAGGCAAGACCTACTATGTGACGACGGTGGGCAGTTACGCGTTTGCCTACAACCCCAACATCGAGGAGGCAATCATCCCCTTCGGTGTGACCGAGATTGAGGAGAATGCCTTTGACGGCTGCACCAGTCTCGATGCCGTGCGACTGCCCGGCACGATGCGGCGGCTGCAGAGCGACTGCTTCAACGGCTGCACAGCGGGACTGTATGTCTACTGCACCGCCGAGACACCGCCCGAGTGTGTCGACGGTCCGTTCGACGGCGCCAAACTGCTGCGCCTGATTGTGCGCCGCGACAATCTCATCAAGGGGATCCCCGACGCCTACAAGGCGGCCACCGGCTGGAAAGCCTTCCCGACTGTCGACACCAAGACCAATGCCTACGATGTCGTCCTCGACCAGGACAAGGCGACGGCGAGCTACTATGTGATCTCCTGGCCTTCAGGCGTGACACGCCAAGGCGTGAACTACCACGGCATCGCCACTCTGGTGGGCGGCGGCGCGGCTGAGCCCGAAGCTCCCGCCGAACCGG
>CAMHDX010000044.1 GCA_946183895.1 uncultured Porphyromonadaceae bacterium
ACGATGAAGCCCTTCACTGCGAAGGTCTTGCCCTCAACCTCGGTCGGGATAATGGTCTCGCTCTTGAAGAACTGGTCGTAGAGCTGAATCTCGGCGGTGCCATCGTTAATCATGGTCTTGCCGTCGGCGGTGCTCAACGTAGCCTCGGGCACCAACATATAGGTGTGAGCCATGTCGGTACCGACTTCCTCAAACGGAATCTCCTCGGGCTGCACAGGGTCGGTAGTGCCGCTCTTGACAAACGTGTCAGCAACGGGACTCAACTGCTTGGCCTGGTTGTACTCGGTCCAGCTGGCTTGAGCGCCACTGATCACGTCACCGTTGACAAAGGTCTCGTTGAGCTTGCCGAACACCAACGCATAGGTGTTGCCGTTCTTCACATACAGGTAGTTGCCACTCTGGAAGATAGCCACGAGGTCGCTCTCGATCTCGCACACGAGGTTCTTGTCCTTAGCGTACAGGGCGTTGATGTCGGCCACCTTGGGCACAACGACCTCGCCACCGCCGGTCTTAGTGACCTCGACGGGCAGCAGTTGATAAACAGTGTTCGGAGCCTTGCCGTGCGAACCGACAATAGCAATCACGTCATATTGAGCGTCGTCACCCGGGATGGTGGCGCCCATGTTGTTGAAGTAAGCATACTCAACACCGGCAGCGCTCTTGATGTTGCTGCCGCTGAAGGTGGCAGCCTCCAACTTGACGAGGTGACCAAACAGGTCATGGCTCAGGGTAGCAGCAGTCAGAGGCTCGGGAGTGACCGAGACAGTGCTGGTCGATGCCTTGAAGTTAGCAGGGTCTTTCAACTCGGGCTCGCCGTCCCAAGTGGTCTTGGTGCCTGAAGCTCCGGCGGGAATGACGTTGCCGCGAGCATACTCTTGACCAACGTTGCCGTAGACCAGCATGTAGCCGGTAGCGTCCTTGACAAACATGCGTTGTCCACTCTGGGCAAGCACGGTCAGGGCATTGAAGGTAGCAGCTGCGTTATCCTCAAGGGCATTGAACTCGGCAATGGTGATGCCATCGCCCGGTTGAGGCTCGGGATCGTCGCCACCTGCGGTGTACTTCACCGGCAGGAACTGATAAGTAACCTCAGTAGCATCCTTAGCCTTGTATGCACCAATGATTCCGTACACGTCAACAGGGGTGTCATAGACAAGGTCAGCTGCGGTGTAACCCAGGCTGTTGTAGGCAGCACCCTGGCCGCTTGCATCGCTGATGATAGCGAGGTTCTTGGCACCGCTGGCTGTGGTGGTGTAGCCAAGAGTTGCGCCCTTGATCATGACGAACTTGGCAAAGTTCTCGGCATTGATGTCGGCAACTTGGATCAGCTCCGGCTCAACCTTAACGGTGCTGGTAGCGGCCTGGAAGCCACCGGTCTCGTACACGCTCAACTCGGGCTCGCCGTTGTAGGTGGTCTTCTCACCGACAAAGCCGGCGGGAATCACGCTACCCAGGCTGTAGGTTTGACCCGTGTTGCCAAAGATGAGGGCATTGCCGGTCTCATCTTGCACATACATGTTCTTGTTGTACTGCTTGAGCACGGTCACAGGGTTCTGGAAGACAACCATCGTGCCATCCTCAACGCCCTTGTAGGCTGCGATGTTGGCAACCGGAGTTGCGCTCTCAAACACGTAGGCAGCCTCGGCGACATCACTCACCTTGTCGCCCAGGACAGCGATAGCCTTGACGGTGGTGGTGCTGCTGATGGCGATAGCGCCGCTATACTGAGTGCTGCTTGCACTGGGGGCACTGCCATCGAGGGTGTAGTGGATTGACGCACCGGCGGTGGCGCACTTCAACTCGAGGCTGATGGGAGCGTAGTAGGTTCCGGCAGCCACGCTGAAGGTGGGCTTCGCAACAGTGATCTCACCACTGCCACCGGTGGTGACAGTCATCTTGGTGAAACGATACTGACCGGCGCCGCTGCTGGGACGCACTACAGTGATGGTCACGCTCGAGGCGCTACCGCTCCAAGTGGCGTTGCGGTCGGCACCGAGCTCGATTGTACCGGTGCTCGCCGACAACTCGGCGATAGTAGTCGGCTTGCTTGCCGACGCGCCGTCAATGGTGATGCCGGTGATGTTTGACGTCGAGGTGATGGTCATGGTGTTGCCATCGGTTGCGGTAGCCGAGCCACCGTACAGACGCATCTCCTTGGTCGTACCTGCATCGTTGACAAAGTAGGCAGGCTCGGTGCCGGCGTTGCCCTTGGCGAACGAGATGGTCAACCCACCGGTCGACAACTCGGTAGCCGGCTGAACCTTTGCGTTGCCGTACAATGCAGCAAAGTCCACGACAACTTCGGCTGCAAATGCGCTAACACTTGCAAACAAAGCCATCAAGAAAACTGGTAATAATTTCTTCATGCTGTAAATAATTGTTTTATAGGTTAATAATGTTATTAGTTTGCTTTTAAGGTATAAAAGTTTACAAATATACTACTTTTTCCTCACCTAGCAAAATTCCCGTCCCAAATAACCCGATTTTTAACATTTTATGTGCAAGGTCGTACGATATAGCAAGAAAACGGCAAATCAAAATTTATTAAGTTTGCCGTTTTCTTGCCATTTCTGAGACGACGTATGCCCATCAACGGTTGAAGTCGCCGCGGTCACTGCGGTCGCCTTTAAAACCGCGCTTGCCGCCTCGGGGACCGCGAGGTCCGCCATTGCCGCGGTCATGACCGCCGCGACGGCCCTTGCGCAGCTTGTCCTGCATATTCTTCTCCACATCGAAGAATTTGCGCAACTGCTTACCGTCAAGCACCTTGGCAAAGCGATCAATGTAGCTTGAGCGTACTTCAAGCACCATCTTTTGGGCATCAAGGCGCTGCTTCATCACGGCTGCCACGTCGGCGGCGCTCTTCTCCTTCTCGCGCAACTCCTTGTCAGCCTTCTTCTTGTGGAAGTTGGGGCCACACTTCTCGAGTAGTGCGTGAATCTCGCTGTCGTACTCGCGATAGACCTTCTCGAACTCGGGCTTTTGGGCATCGGTAATCTCAAGGCGGTACACCATCTCGCGCATCTTGGCGTCAAACAGCTTTTGACGCATTTGCCCGTCGTCGGCGGGCTTGTCCTGGGCAAACGCCACGAGGGCTCCCATCACCATCAGGACACTAAAAATCATCTTCTTCATTGTCATAACGTTTTTAAGAGAAATTATTATCAAATGTATAGATTGTCTTCATATTGCTCGAGCATGGCGTCATCGCACGATGCGATGAAGTCATCAATGGGGCCCGGGCCGGCGGTGACCTCGGTGGGAACGTCGGTTGACACCTCGGTGTCGAGTATTGAGACGTCAAGCAGGGCATCGTCGAGTGCGGCATCGTCAGTGACACCAGCCTCAATCGGTTGCTGCGTCTGACCGCTATCAACAATAGTAGTGACATCATTGATTGCCAGCAACTCGCGCTGAGTCGAAGCAGGCCTCAACAGCACTACCGCTGCCACAATCGCGACGACCGCCACTGCTGCGGCTGCACTCCACCATGTGCGGCGCCTTGCCGCGCGATGGCGGCGCGCGCCCGCCTCGTTTATAGCCTTGTCGGTAACTCTTGACACCAGTGCGTCAATCTCCTCGGGGCTCTCATTGAACGGCATTTGCCGCGTGTAGATCTCTTGCTCTTTCATGACTCGTTGCTTGTTATATAGTCCTTAATTCGCTCGGTTGCATAGTGGTAATTGGTCTTGAGCGTGGCAACGCTCTTGCCGGTGACAGCTGCTATCTGCTCATAGCTCATGTCGTCAAAGTATCGCATGTTGAATGCCATGCGTTGGGTGGTGGGCAGGGTCAATAGCGCGCGTTGCAGCAGCAATGAGGCTTTGTCGCCATCCACCCGGCTCGGAGCCGGTAGCTTGTCGGCAAGCGCCTCGCCCAGGCTGTCGATGCTCTGAAAAATGGAAGTGTGTCGCCTGAGCACCTGCAGAGCCTCGCGGGTGGCGATGCTGTACACCCATGCCATCAGGTCGCCATCGCCATTGTAGCTTGCCAAGCGGTCAAAAATCTTGATGGCGGTCTCTTGCAATGCGTCCTCGGCGTCATCGTGGTCGACCACGATGCGGCGTATGTGCCAATACAGCGCGCGGCCGTATTGCCTCATCAGCAGCCGGTAGCCCTGCTCGCGCCGGTCGTCGCTGCGCATCATTGCCAATATGTCATCGTTCGAAACCTTCATCGTCGTGATTGTTGATTGCTGACACCCGATAGATGCACGCGGTGGAGCAAAGTTAAAGCCTCGCGCACTGTTTTAACTCCATTTAACAGTGCCGAGGCGTCGCGGGTTGAGGGAAAAGACTTGGCTGACGTGGGCAGCGGCAATACCGCTGCATGGACCGACAAAGCCGACGCTCAGGGACGTTGCAGGACCACTGCGGTGGAATCGAGGTGCACGAGTTGCGGCACAAAGTTGAGGCGTAGCGGCACGAGTGCAGGCTCTGCCGGTCCGCATGGCGCCCACAGGTGCTGCCAGTCGCCGGGCTCCTCGTCGCGCAGCACACGCTGCCAGCGCACGCTATCGCTACTCACATTAACATCGATGATGCGCCACGCGGGGTGCGCTTGCTTCAGCTCCTTGAGGTGGGCAAACTGCCTGCGGTAAGAGGTGTCGGTGGTGGTCCAGAACAAAATCATGGTCTCGGCGCCGCGCAATGTGATGCTGCGATAGCCCTGCGCGTCATTGTCCACGAGATACAACTCGTTGAGCGACGAGGCGCGCTCGGCATGGGTCGCGGCAATCGTCTGGGCGGTCATCACCAGCGAATGCGGTCGGGCCTCGGGGTTGATTGAGTCAAGCAGAGCCATGGCTTGCTCGTCGTGAGTAATGTCGCTGTGGTCAAACAGCAGAATCCATGTCGCCACCGGACTGTCGCGGTGAGCGAGCACATAGTCCCGCGCCGCCTTGTCCAGCTCGGCACCGGGACGCGGCAGGCTTGCGTGCTCGGCACGCCAACGCGCCCACTCGGCATTGTGCTCATCGCCTTCGACAGTCACCGCGAGGGGCGACTTCATGTCGCCGCGCACCTTGAGCTGCTCGCCACCGGCGACTACCAGTTGCGCCAGCACTACCCCACCATCGCCTGCCACTGTCACCAGTGTGGGCTTGTGGGTGCTGCCCTTGAAGCGGAAAACGCCATCGGCAGCGGGACGGATATCGGTCGACACCATGCCGCTGTCGCCCCACCACGTGAGCTTGAGCGCCGGTGCCTGAACATTGTCGATGGTCATCGCCACGGTGAACTCGCGGTTGCGACCACAGCCCACGAGCGCCAATATCAGCAACAGGTGCAGTACAATAGTGTTTAATGTTTTCATTGCGCGTTGTTATTAAGCAAGCGGTGACACAATTACGGGCGCGAGCGGCGGTTCGCCGCCATTGTGACTGCCGCCATCGCCGCCTCGATGCCTTTGTCGCCCACCACGCCGCCGGCGCGGTCAAGGGCCTGCTGCTCATTCTCCACGGTGAGAACACAGAAGATAATCGGCGTGTCGCCCTCGGCGTTGAGCAACGTGCAGCCCTGCGTCACACTCTGACACACATAGTCGAAGTGCGGAGTGTCGCCACGAATCACGCAGCCGATGATAATCACCGCGTCGACGCCTTGCATCGCCATGGTGCGCGCAGCATAGGTCAACTCCACCGTGCCGGGCACGTGGCTCAACTTGATATCCGCCTCGGCACAGCCATACTGCTTCAAGGTAGTCACCGCGCTCTCGGCGAGGCTCCAAGTGATGTCGTGATTCCAGTCGGCAACGACAATGCCAACTCTCAGGTTTTTGACCACCGGCAACTCGGCGAGTTGCTCCAGCTCGTTTTTTCTTAATATACTTGACATTTCTACAATTGTTTTACGTATTAAATCAGGCTCTTGAGCAAAATCATAATTGTGTTGTTGCGCGTCCCCACGGTGCTCATGTTTTCAAGCGCCTTGATGGCATCGGCATCGTTGAGTTGGCGCGCGAGCGGCGGCAACGACTGCAGCAAGCGCTCACCCGCCTCGCGGCGCCCGGTGATGTGAATGAGCGCAGCAGCCAGACCTATCGACAGTTGCAACTCACACGTGCCCATCGCGCCACGGTTGAGGTGTTTGCGGTTGCGCAACGCGCGCGAGTAAAGCCTCATCGCATCGCGATAGTTGCCCACCGCCTGCATTATTTGCCCCTGGTGCGCGAGGGCATCAGTCAGGGCATTGGGGTCATCGGCACTGCGCTCGGCGAGGTCGTTATAGTAGCTGTACTGCCCCATGAGCCGTGCGCGTCCCGACATTATCGCGGAGGTTTCCTTCACCACCGCCTCCAGCGCCGCGCCGTAGGGCTTGTCCTCCCGCTTGGCGGCAAGCCGCTCGTACAGCTTCATGGACTTGGCGACCTCCTTGACCGCGCGGCCGTAGTCACCGCTCGCGGCATGGATGCGAGCCAGGTAGAGTAGCGAGCAGGCGAGTAGCGCCACACCATCGTCACGCATCTTGCCCTGATGAGCCGCCAACTGGTGCAGCGAATTCTCGACCGAGGACAGTGCCAGCAGCGTGTTGCCTTCCTCAATCAGCATTGAGCAACGCGCCAACCACAGCCACGAGGCATATAGCGGCGGCAACACTACATTGTCGTCGTCGTTATAGACAAGACTATCAATTAGCACCTCGGCCTGCTGCAGGCGCCGGTCCTCGAGCAGATAGAGCACATAGCACATCTCGATATCGACAACAACATCAACAGGCAGGCCCGTCAACGCGGGCATGCGGCTTGTCGCCTTGATGTGGGCGGTCGCTACGGTCATGTCACCCCTGAGCGTGGGGAATGCGCTTGTGAGCAGTGTCGTCATTGCCTTGAGCCGGATTGAGTTGTTAGTTTGAAAACCATCAGTCTCCATTTTTGTGCAAAGTTACTGCAAAATTATGAAACCCCCAAACCCACCGGTCCTCCGCTCCCCGCCATACTCAATGTGATTTATTTTTGTTGCAATTGCGCCATTTGATAGAGATAGAAGAATGCCTCGGGGCTTGATTTCTTTATTCGATTTATACGCGGGTCTATTGGCTGGGATATTTGCCAATCCCGCATATCAATTTGAGGATTGAACATTTGCTTGTCAATAATTCCACGTTTGACCAACTCAATCAAGTATGCCACTTTTGCCGCATGTGGTATCGCTTTCTCATTACTGAAACGCTCAGAGAAGATGTAACCATTGAGTTGTTTTGCGCCATTG
>CAMHDX010000045.1 GCA_946183895.1 uncultured Porphyromonadaceae bacterium
GACGAGTTGCGCGACTACCGCTTCTACGCCGCCGACATGGTGCACCCCAGCGACGTGGCGATTGAGTTCATGTGGCAGGTGCTGCAGGGAGCCTACATGGACGACCGCTCGGTGCAAGCCGTGGCGCGCTGTGAGCGCGTGAGCCGCAGGTTGTCACACAGGCCCATTGTCGCCGGCAGCTTGGCGACCAAGCGCTTTGACACCGACACGCGCACCATCGTGCAAAACCTGATTGAGGAGTACCCCTATGTGGCGCAATCCAAGTTACTGAAAGACTATTTAGACAAATAATGGATACAATTATAGACCCGACAAAGTCGCAGACCACCATGGTTACTGCGCGACAAACACAAACGATTGAACAAATCAATCTTGACAACTTGGCACACAACTTCAAGGTGTTCAAGTCACGGCTTGAGCCGTCAACACGCACCTTAGCCCTGGTTAAAGCCGATGGATACGGCACGGGGGCCCTTGAGGTGTCACGTCGGCTGGTGCAATGCGGCGTTGACTACCTCGCTGTGGCTGCCGTTGACGAGGGCTTGCCGCTGCGCAATGCCCTTGGACCACGCGTGCCGATTATAGTGCTTAACCCCAACATGAGCGACCACGAGGCGATGTTCAACATCAATCTGGAGCCCGAGGTGTACTCGATTGAGCAAGCGCGCATCTTGATACACGACTTGCAGCGCTATCGCCCCGAGTCGTTCCGCGACATGCCCTATCCCATTCATGTCAAGATAGATAGCGGTATGCACCGCCTGGGCTTCACCCTGGACCAACTGCCCGACTTGCTCGACCTGCTGGCACACAATCAGGTGCTGCGCCCGGTGAGTGTGTTCACCCACTTGAGTGTGGCGGACGACGCGAGCGAGGATGAATACACGCGCATGCAGCTGGCGTACTTCGGCCAATGCGCCGACTTGTTGCAAAGCGCCTATCCCGACCGCCACTTGCTGCGCCACGCGCTCAACACGAGCGGCACCATGCGCTTCACCTCGTCGCAGATGGACATGGTGCGACTGGGCATAGGCCTGTACGGCATTCGCACCGTGTTTGACGGCAGCGAGGATTCATTGCTGCCGGTGGCATCGGTGCGCAGCGTGATTATCAGCATCAAGGAGTGGGACGCCGGCACCACGATTGGCTACGGCCGCCGCGGCAAGCTCACGCGCCACTCGCGTGTGGCGACAATCCCCATCGGCTATGCCGACGGCTACGACCGCCACTATGGTTGCGGCGCGGCGCAGATGTGGGTTGCCGGCACCCTGTGCCCCACTGTGGGCAATGTGTGCATGGACGCGGTGATGATTGACATCACCGACGCGCCCGCCACAGTCGCCGTGGGCGACGAGGTCGAGGTGTTCGGCGCTCATGTGCCCATCGAGACACTGGCTCAGGCGCGCGGCACCATCCCCTACGAGGTCCTCACCAGCGTGTCACCACGCGTGGCGCGCGTTTACGTTTAACGTTACACCATAGACAATGAAACAGATAGCACTCCTGATTATACTAGCCACCATGCACTTGACGGCATCGGCCCACGAGGTCCGCGCCGGTGGCTTGCGTTACAGCCTTGACACTGAGCAAGGCACGGCTGCCGTGATTAGCGACATCGTGCATGGCATCAACACTTACGACGGAGACATCGTGGTGCCGGCGATGGTCTACTGCGATGGAGCCAACTACACCGTCACAAGCATTGCCGAGGGTGCGTTCGCCGGTTCGGGTGCCACATTGATTCAGCTACCCGAAACCGTTACTCACATCGGCGACCGCGCCTTTGAGGGGACACGGGCTCTGGAGGGCATCACTCTGCCCTGCCGCCTCAACGAGCTGGGCACACGGGTGCTGGCGGGTAGTGCGGTGCAAACGGTGCTCGTGCCGGAGGGAGTGACGGCAATCGGCGACAGCGCGCTGGCAGGATGTTCTCAGCTGCACACATTGTTGCTGCCGGGCTCGCTGCAATCAATTGGAACTCATGTGCTTGACGGGTGCTACAACCTATTTGAAATATACAGCGCGGGCACACTGCCACCCACATTCCGCACCGCCGACAACGTGAATGCGGTTGACGTCATCGTGCCCGACACCGACGCGGTGAGCGCCTACGAACAAGACAGCATCTGGGGCGACTACGACCACTTCTCGCTATGGGCACACGACGAGGATAGCTACTATGACATCAACATCGGCAGCAACGACCGGTGGGAAGAAAACGACAACGCGGGCAGCATGCACAGCGTGGCACTGAGCGGCAACGTGGCATTCCGCGTGCTGGACAAGTGGGGCGAGCAGGTGGCAATGACGGCAGCCCCGCGTTACTACTTGGAGCAAGGCGAACTTGACGAGGCTTACACCATTGTGCCCAGTGTCATGCTCGCCGACCTCGAGCCGGTGGAATATGTGGTACCCGCGGCACGCACTACGCCGCCGGTGAGCGACGAGATGTACCCGCTCAGCCGACCGCACGTTTACTCCATGGACGGCACGATCTACATTGACAATCTGCAACACGATGGCTGGGTGAGAATCTATGACGTGTACGGCACGCTACACCTTGAACGCCCCGCCGCTCAGGTCATGAACATCGGCAACCTGCCACCGGCTCGCGTCTACATTGTCGTCACGGGAGATTATGCGACTAAAGTGTCTCTATAACAAACTAATTACCAACAGTTGACATGAAACAGTACTTATTGTTATTATTCGCCACGTTGCTGAGCCTGAGCGGCTGGGCAAAGGGCGCTCAAACGACCGACACGGTCGTGATCCACAGCGACGCGATGGGTCGCGACATCAAGTGTGTGGTCGTGGTGCCCGAGCGCTATCACGTTGACGCGGTCACGCGCTGGCCGGTGGTCTACCTGCTGCACGGGGCCGACGGCTGCTACAACGACTGGTCGCGCAAGGCGAACCTGGACTCGCTCGCCACACGCTACGACGTGATGATAGTGTGTCCCGACGGACAAGACAGCTGGTACTTCGACTCGCCCATTGACCCCAAGATGCAGTTTGAGACGCATGTGGGCAGCGAGGTGGTGAGCTATGTCGACCGGCACTACCGCACCATTGCCTCACGCACGGCGCGCGCCATCACGGGCTTGAGCATGGGCGGCCACGGCGCGTTGTGGATAGGCTGGAGGCACCCTGAGGTCTTCGGGGCCACGGGCAGCATGAGCGGCGGTGTCAACATCACCAAGTTTCCTGACCGCTGGCTCATTCAGCAACGGTTGGGCAAATATCATGACAATCCGGAGCGATGGGCATCGCATGCCGTCGTGAACTTGGTGCCGCTATTGGTGCCGGGCAAGCAGGCGATCACCATTGACGATGGCGACAAGGACTTCTTCCTGGAGGTCAACAACGAGCTGCACGCCGCGCTGCAACGCGCCGGCATTCCTCACGACTACACCATCCGCCCGGGTGGCCACTCGTGGGTCTACTGGGTGAACTCGTTAGACTACCACCTGCTGTTCTTCACCAAGTACTTTAAATCACAATTAAAGACCGCAAAATAATGGATAACAATCAAATACAACCCGGCATGCCACCGGCATTTGAGCCCAATGGCAACAATAGTCGTCAGCCGCGACAGCCGTTGCCACCCGTCAACGCAGTCGATGCCATCAAGAAGGCACTCACCACGCCCATGGACCTGTCAGGTCGCAGCCGCCGGTCGGAATTCTGGTGGTTCACCTTGTTCTACTACGTGATGTGCCAGTTGGGCGCGTCGCTCTTCCAGTGGATCGCCGGCGAGAGCATCGGCCTGGGCGCGCAATATGCTGTGATGATCGCTCTGGTGATGCCCATGCTGGCGGTGCAGGTGCGGCGACTGCATGATGCCGGACACGGCGCGTGGTGGGCATGGGTGTTCCTGGTGCTCAACATCGGCCTGTATGGCTCAATATTGCCGATGTTCAGCGAGTTGATGCAGGTGGCATCCGGCTCGGCGCCAGATGTCCATGCCATGGAACGCATGATGCGCGACCACTCCACCGCGTTCCCCATCATGATTGTGTCCTCACTGGGATACTCACTGTGGGGGCTCATCCTGCTGATTTTCAACCTGCAGGATAGCGAACCCGGAATTAATCAATATGGCGAATCACCCAAGTATAAGTTATGAGCAACAAAAAGATATCAATAGCCATCGACGGCTATTCGAGCACGGGCAAGAGCACGATGGCGAAGGAGCTGGCACGTCGTCTGGGCTATGGCTACGTTGACACCGGTGCGATGTATCGCGCCGTCACTCTATACGCCATGCGCCACGGCATAATCAAGGATAACATGATTGACGAGCCGGCGCTGCTCGCCTCATTGCCCTCACTGACCATCACCTTTGCGCCATCGGCCGACGGGCGCAACGAGACCTACCTGTGCGGCGAGAACGTCGAACAAGAGATACGCACCATGGAGGTTAGCGACCATGTCAGCGCCGTTGCCGCCATTGGCGGTGTGCGTCGCCACCTGGTCAAGCTGCAGCAAGACATGGGCAAGGCAGGCGGCATCGTGATGGACGGACGCGACATCGGCACTGTTGTGCTGCCCGACGCCGAGCTCAAGGTGTTTGTTACCGCCTCGGCACAGGTGCGCGCGCAGCGTCGCTACGACGAGCTGCGTGCCAAGGGCGACACCACCGCGACACTGGAGCAGGTGCTCGCCAATGTAACCGAGCGTGACCGCATTGACACCACACGCGCCGAGAGCCCGCTGCGACGCGCCGACGACGCACTACTGCTCGACAATAGCGACATGACCCGCGAGCAGCAAAACCGGTGGCTCTACGAGGCCGCCATACAACGCATTGACGATGACCATCGAGATTGACAACGGCTCGGGGTTTTGCTTTGGCGTTACACGCGCCATCAGCAAGGCTGAGGAAGAACTGATGGCAAGCGGGCACCTGTACTGCCTGGGCGACATCGTGCACAATGCCGCCGAGGTGGGACGACTTGAGCAACGCGGGCTGGAGACGATTACTCACGAGCAACTGGCGACACTGCATGGCGTCAAGGTGTTGCTGCGCGCCCATGGCGAGCCGCCGTCAACCTACGAGTGCGCACGCTCGCGCGACATCGAAATCATTGATGCCACCTGTCCCGTCGTGCTGAAGTTGCAACAACGCATCAAGGCGATGTACGACGAGGCGCCCGAGGGCAACACCAAGCCGCAGATCGTGATTTACGGCAAGCGAGGCCACGCCGAGGTGCTGGGTCTCGTGGGCCAGACAGCAGGCAACGCAATCGTGATTGAGAGCGCCGACGAGTTGTCAAAGATTGATTACAACCGCGACATCTACCTCTACTCACAAACCACCAAGTCGCTGCAAGGGTTCAAGCACATCGTGAGCGAGATTAGCCACCGCGTGGCACCGGGCGTGACGTTTCGCAGCTTTGACACCATCTGCCGCTCGGTGGCTAACCGCATACCGCAAATACGCGAGTTCGCAGCTCGCCACGACTTGATACTATTTGTGAGCGGCAGCAAGAGTAGCAATGGGCGCATCCTCTTCGCCGAGTGCCTCAATGCCAATCCCGACAGCCACCTTGTGAGCAACGAGAGCGAAATCGACCCGGCATGGCTTGAGGGCAAAGAGCGCATAGGCATTTGCGGCGCCACCAGCACACCACGGTGGCTGATGAACCGCGTCGCGGACTTTATTAGGCAATAGGCTCGCCCTGAGGCGGCTCAGCCAAATGCCAGCGGCGACACAAAGCCGAATGTCACCACTACTATAGTCATGAACACAGCAGGCACCGCCGTGATCCACCAGCCGCGACTGCCACGCTTATACAGATAGGCGGTAGCGGTCCACAGGGCGATCGTGGCGAGCGTCTGGTTGCTCCAACCGAAGTATTGCCACAACGAGTTGAATCCGTCGGGGTTATCAATCTGCCACAACAGCAGGCACACCGCGACGATAAATATCGGTATGGCGATAATCAGGCGGTTGCGAATGGGCCGCTGAGGCAACTTGACCTCCTCGGCAATGATGACGCGAGCACTGCGAAACGCGGTGTCACCACTGGTGATGGGCGCCGCGACAACTCCCAGCACTGCCAGGATGCCACCCACGATGCCCAACCAGCCGGTGCAAACTGTGTTGACCACTGCCGGTGCCGTGAAGTACTGAATCAACGTCTTGCCACCGGGGGTGCCCACTTGAGCCACAAAGGCATCAACACCTGCCGCACCCACGACCTCGCGCCAACCGCCGTAGTAGAAGAACCACATTGCCACAGTTGCCCAAATCAATGCCACAATACCCTCAACAATCATGGCGCCGTAGAACACCTGGCGACCATAGCGCTCGTCCTGCAAGCAGCGTGACATGATGGGGCTCTGGGTGGCATGGAAGCCACTGATGGCACCACACGCGATGGTGATAAACAAGCACGGGAACAACGGATTGGCACGCACATAACTCACAATGCCGAGCATGTCGGTGCCGTCATCGGTCACCTGGGCTGAAGTCCATGTCGTCAAGTCGCCAATGTTCCACAACTCTGGCAAAGCCGGCCACTTGAACAGCAGCACGACCATCAGACCAAGTGCCATGAATATCAGTGACATGGCAAACACGGGATATATCTTGCCTATCACCTTATCAACCGGCAACAGGGTTGCCAACATGTAGTAACCAAAGATAATAGCTATCCACATCACTGTGCTACCGCCAAATCCATGCAATATCAATGCCGGACTGTAGACAAACACCACACCGACGAGCATCAGCAACACGAAGCAGAATAACAACATCACCTTATGCATCACGTTGCCCAGATACCTACCCACCATGGTGGGCACGCCGGCTCCGCCATTACGCATCGACATCATGCCGCACATGTAGTCATGCACACCGCCGGCAAAGATGCTGCCGAGTACAATCCACAAGTAAGCCGCCGGACCAAACCACGCGCCCATGATAGCGCCAAAGATGGGACCGGTGCCGGCAATGTTGAGGAATTGTATCATGAACACTCGCCACCAGGGCATTGCCACATTGTCAACGCCATCGCTATTAGCGACAGCGGGCGTAACACGATCATCGGGAGCGAACACGCGCTCCACCACTCGGCCATAAATCAAATAGCCGATAATCAATGCAATGAATGACAGTAAAAACGAAATCATAACTCCTTATCAAAAAAATCCAGGCAAA
>CAMHDX010000046.1 GCA_946183895.1 uncultured Porphyromonadaceae bacterium
AGGAGGGCTTCTACATGGTTGACGTCAACCTGAGCAAGATGGAGTACGCGTTGACCAAGATCACCACCATCGGTGTTATCGGCGGCTTCGACGGTAACAGCTGGAGTAGCGATGTCGCCAAGTTGACCTACAACATTGCGAGCGGCGCATGGGAAGGCACTGCCAACATCCCCGCCGGTGTTGAGTTCAAGTTCCGCGCTAACGACAACTGGGACATCAACTGGGGTGGCGCATTCGACAACCTGGCGCAAGGCGCTGGCAACCTGACGCTTGACGCAGGCGGCACCTACGCCATCAAGTTGTACGTACCGGCCGCAGGCTTGTCTTATGTCGAGATGACCCTTCAATAAGACCTGCACATTAACAATCTATAACTAAAAGCGGTGGAGAGCACGACCGAGTGCCCTCCACCACTTTTTTAGCCTGTTATCAAACAAAAATGTGCGATAAGTGGCTAAAACTGCATTTTTAGACCCAATTTTAGCCTGCTATCAAACAAAAATGCGCGATAAGCGGCTAAAATTGCATTTTTAGACCCTATTTTAGCCTGCTATCAAACAAAAATGCGCGATAAGTGGCTAAAACTGCATTTTTAGACCCTATTTTAGCCTGCTATCAAACAAAAATGTGCGATAAGCGGCTAAAAAAAATAGCGGAATCGCCCGGCAACAATAGAGCCTACAATTCCGCCACGATGTCGGGGAATTGCAATATCCGGTCAGCATGATCAGCATTGAATAGCAGATGCATGAAGTCGCGCTTCTTGTGCAGCAAGTCTATCCGGCTCAACAATGCGGCAACCGCGGTTTTCAGCTCATCGACCGATGCGATTCCCGCCCTTGCCCGCAAAAAGTCAAAGTCAGGGTTCGTCTTCGATAGAAGGAAGATAACGTCATAGAAGTCGCGCCCCTTACTACGCGACAGAATTGCCGCAAACTTCATAGCGCACATCACATTCAACGGCGCAACCGGAATATTAAAGAAAAAGCCCATCTTGTTAACCCTCACAACCTCGGGGGTATAATTCACACCTTGGTCCTGCGCTTCAATCTTCAATAGCAATCTCTCTTCCCTGTGACCTGTCAGTCCAAGGCTAAACAGCATTTCCGGAAAGTAGAGATTGCGACGAAACGCCATGAGCCGTGGATTGGGCTTGTCACGCGGCTCTACGGCAATATCGTTGCGTAACAAAAACCTTATCACACTGTCGGTCATTGCGATAAAGTCCTGTTCGACCAACCCCTTGCAGTCAAAGTCCAAGTCTTCCGAAAACCGGTCTATTCCCTGAATGAGCCTTAAATTGGTGCCGCCAATGAACGCGAGCTTGTTGATATAGGGTGTAGTTGCAAGGTGATCCAAGATGAGAAGTTGCAGATACTCCTTCAGCATATAGCGGTCGAAACGATTCTCGCTGCTAATCGCTGTCGGGAAAAAACTGCGAATGTAATCAATGTCAATCATAGTCCATAAGTCTTTAATAAAGTGGCTGCTCTTCGGTCCAAAGCCTCGCTACCCACCTTGTTGAGATAAGAGGCAAAGCGTTCACTGTCAAACTCGCTGTGCATATAGTCCTCGTCAAGCCGCAACTGCTCCATATCCTGCTCGGTGTTGTAGAACGGATTGAGGTAAAGCAAGTCAAGCAAAGCCTTCTCGGGAGTCGCAAACAACAGCCCCCGCCGGTCTTGCATGAGTTTAATCTCATAGCCAAAATAGAGTGACGGCTTCACATTATGGTAGTGGAATGAACCAAACGAGTTATCAAATGCCGCCGTCTTGAGTGTAGTGACACTTGTAATCTGAACCACCTCCTCTGGTATCATGCCATAGAATGACAACGCACTGTGTAGACTGACGTAAGACGGTGCATAGATGCGATTGGCAACATAACGTGAAAATCCGTGCTGTTGCCGGTATTCAGGGAAAGCATAGTAACAGTTGCGCAACTTCAGCAGCCGGCCCTTGTGACACCACCGCGTCAAGTTGTTGCGGTCAAAATGCGCATCGAACAACAACACTTGGTTAATGTTGAAGCAGCCCATGGGATACATCAGCTCCCTGAATGTCAAGAAGTCCATAGCGTAGCACCTTTTGTTTCTAAAACTCTGCAAAGATAATGATTTTTAGAAACAAAACCAAACTTGTGCACTATCAGAGCGCATCACATTGCTCGCCATAGGGCGCGACGCGACGGCAGCGCGCCCTTAGCGGCTCAGGCGGTTGGTCGACAGGTCGTAGTGCAGCGAGCCGGTCGCGGTGATGATCTCCAGGTCGTGGTCGCCGCGGCTGCCCTTGACGATGTCGCTCGCCACCGCGCTTGCCGAGCTGTAGATAACGTAGTACTTGCGCGTATTCTTATCAAAGCCGTACACCTTGCCCTCGTTGTCACAAAACACGAGGTGTGTGGCGTAGTCCAGCTTGCGCTTGTTGTCACGCAGGTTGAAGATGGGCTTGTCGAAGGTCTTGACGTTGACCTTGGCACCGCCCTGCTCATTGACCTGCTCCATGGTCTCGGCATTCTCCTCAGCCCAGGTTTGCTCGGCATTGTCAGGGTCGTTCTTGCGGGCCTCCTCCTCGAGGCGCTCTTTCTCCTCCTGCTCAGCCTTGAGCTCCTCCTCGGTGGGGAAGTAGATGGCATGGACCTTGGGTGCGGCGTCGCGCAGGAAGCTCAGCTGCGGACCGGCGGTACCCTGCAGGGGCTTGCCGTAGACATAAACCTTGCCGTCATCGCGACGCTTGGTCACACCGTCGTAGTCCAGCAGGTGCAGCTTGTCGCTCTCCAGGTCGTACAGCGCCATTGTCACGCGCGCCGTGTTGCCCACCGCGAAGCCCTGTGGCACATTATACATGGCGAACAACATCGCGTCATGGCCTGCCACCGACGCCGATGCCGGGATCGCGCCCGCCTCGGGGCGCAGGGCGTTGTCACTCATGTCGAGCGTGCGACCGTTGAAGTACTTGGTCTGCTTGAGCACCGGTGTCCACGACGAGCCGCTGCGGTCCAGCAGATAAATCTTGATGAACGAGCGGCTGGCATCGGGCGCGTTGTATAGCGTCACGCCCACGATGTGGTCAGGAACATTGTCAGCCACACTGCCCGGAAAATAGGTCGCCGTCATCGCCAACGCGTCGTCACCGCTGAGGTTGTGACGCGACAACTCGGTCTTGAAGATGTTGAGCGCCTCCTGCACGCTCACGGCAGGGAGAGCCGTGACCGCCGCGGTGCTATCGCCGGCAGCCGCCACCGGTGTCTCGGTCTCGGTGCCGCCGGTGTTGCAGTCCCGCATCAGGGTCAACAACAGTATCAAGCCCAATGCCACAAGCACACCGATGACCACATTGCGGTTATAGTTAGAGCGGGGCTCCTCGGCCATCTCGGTGTCGACCGCATCGCCGCTCACGGCAGTTGCAACCGGCTCGGGACGCTCATCGTCAACGGCTTCCATATCAATAGCTTCACGACGCACGGCAGGTGCGGCGGGCTCGGGACGCGCCGACTCGGGCCTCACGTTGGTGGCACTATCTATTGTAGGCTCAACCGGCTCGGGCTCGGCAAAGTCATTGCGAACCATGCGACCACACGCCGGACAAAAGACCGCCGACGGGTTGATTGTGGCGCCGCAAAAGCGGCACTTGGCGCCGGCAGCAGCCTCCACTGCGGCGAGTGCCGCACCGCAGTTGCTGCAAAAGTGCGCGCCGTCAGCCATTATCTTGTGACACTTTGGACATTCCATAAGTTATATCAGTGTTTAGACGTTTGAGATTTAAGATTTTGCAAAATTATCGCTTTTTACGTAATTTCGCAAAATGAAACCAAAAATTCATACTTCAGACAATGCGTTCCCCGCGATGCTCAGACAATCCAACGATGCCACTCACATAAAATGGTCATCACTCGTGGTTTTAGATAATTTTTTTGTAACTTTGCGCCACTGATGAGCATAATAGACGAAATTAAGGATTTACTGAGCAATGACCTCGCCCGGGTGAACGAGATTATTGTCACCACGTTGCGTGCCGACAGCCCGATGACCAACGCCATCGTGGCTGAGTACCTGCGCACCAAGGGCAAGCAGTTGCGCCCGATGATGGTGTTGCTAAGCGCGCGGTTTCACGGCGCGATGAACGATGCCGTATACCATGCCGCGGCAGCCATCGAGATGCTGCACAACGCGTCGCTCATTCACGACGACGTCATCGACCAGGCGCGCAGCCGCCGGTCGCATCCCACCATCAACAGCGTGTGGGACAACCATGTGGCGGTCCTCATCGGCGACTTCTTTGTCACCGGCGCGTTGCAGGCGGCGGTGGCGACCGGGCATCCGGGCGTGCTACGCTCGCTCGCGGCGATGGGTCGCGACCTGTCGGTGGGCGAAATCAACCAGATTGACAACGCGCGGCGCCATGTGCTTGACGAGCGCTGCTACATGGACACGATAAGCCGCAAGACCGCCTCGCTGTTTGTGAGCTGCTCGACCGTGGGAGCCCTCGCTGCCGGAGCCGACGACACGACAGCCGCCACGCTCAACGAGTTCGCGCGGCTGTTGGGATTGTGCTTCCAAATCAAGGACGACATCTTTGACTACTACGACAGCGGCATCGTGGGCAAGCCCACCGGCAACGACCTGCGAGAGGGCAAAGTGACCCTGCCGCTGCTGCATGCGCTCCACGCCGACGATGAGCAGGCGGCACAGATGCGCGAGCTCGTGCTGAGCGAGATGCTGTCGCCGGAGCAAATCGCCGTGCTGGTCGACTTTGCCAAGCAACGCGGCGGCATCGAGTATGCCAAGGACGTGATGAACCGCCTGCGCGACGACGCCCGCGCGCTGCTCGAACCATACGGCGACAACGCCGTCACGCCCGTGCTGCTGCGCCTGCTGGACCACATTATTGACCGCGAATATTAATCAACCATCTTAGCATTAATCACAGGTTATGTTATCACGCACGATAGGAGCCGCGGTTTACGGCATCGACGCCATCAAGGTAGACATTGAGGTCAGTGTTGACAGCGGCATTGGCTACACGCTGGTCGGCCTGCCCGACGTGGCGGTGAAGGAGGGCTCGGAGCGGGTGCGCTGCGCGATGCAGCAGAGCGGCTACCACTTTCCGGGCAAGCGCGTGGTGATCAACCTGTCGCCCGCCGACCTCAAGAAGGAGGGCTCGGCCTACGACCTGCCGCTGGCAATAGGCATCATGGCGGCGAACGAGAACATCGTGCCCGACCGCCTGGACCGCTACATGATTATGGGCGAGATGAGCCTGGACGGCAGCATTCGCCGCATCAAGGGAGCGTTGCCCATGGCGATTGTCGCCCGCTCGATGGGGCTCGAAGGCTTTATCCTGCCACGCGAGAACGCCCACGAGGCGGCGGTTGTCAACAACCTGAAGGTGTACGGTGTGGACAACCTGGGCGAGGTGGTCGACTTCCTCAACGGCAAGCGCGACCTGCCCGTCACCGAGGTGGACACGCGCGCCGAGTTTGCCCGCAATAGCAACAACTTCGCGCTGGACTTTGCCGACGTGCGCGGTCAGGAGGCTGTCAAACGCGCCTTTGAGGTCGCCTGCGCCGGCGGACACAACATCCTGCTGGTGGGCAGCCCCGGCTGCGGCAAGAGCATGATGGCAAAGCGCCTGCCGGGCATCCTGCCGCCACTGTCGCTGCAAGAAGCCCTCGAGACCACCAAGATACACAGCGTGGCGGGCAAGCTGGGCACCGACACCACGTTGATGACCACCAGACCGTTTCGCTCGCCGCACCACACCATCTCGCCTGTAGCGCTGGTGGGCGGCGGCTCCTACCCCACCCCGGGCGAAATCTCGCTTGCCCACAACGGCGTGCTCTTTCTTGATGAGTTGCCCGAGTTTAACCGCAGCGTGCTCGAGGTGATGCGCCAGCCGCTCGAGGACCGCGTGATCAGCATCAGCCGCGCCAAGTACTCGACCGAGTACCCCGCGTCGTTCATGCTCGTGGCGAGCATGAACCCCTGCCCGTGCGGCTACTACGGCCACCCCCACAAGCAGTGTGTGTGCAGCGAATACCAGCGCCAGCACTACCTGAGCAAGATTTCGGGCCCGCTGCTTGACCGCATCGACCTCCAGATTGAGGTCCAACCGGTCGACTTCGATTCGATCTCCTCCAAGCAGCGAGGCGAGAGCAGTGTCGCTGCCAGGGCAATCCAGGCAAAGCGCTACGAGAACAATCCCGGCATACACTGCAATGCCCAGATGACATCGTCGCTCATCCACCAGTGGGCGGAGCCCGACAGCGAGGGTCTGCAACGGCTGCGCGAGGTTATGACCCGCAGCAACATGAGCGCGCGCTCCTACGACCGCATCCTCAAGGTGGCGCGCACCATCGCCGACCTTGCCGGCGAACAGCACGTTGCCGTCAACCACATCATGGAGGCGATAGGCTACCGCAACCTCGACCGCTCCACCTACTTCGGCACCACCATCGGTTATTAAGATATTTGCGGCAATAGAACGACACCAAATCTTATTACCCGTCAAATCAAAGAACAAAACAAACGACGTATTAACAAGATTGCCGCATAAATTATGCCTGACCAAGAGAGTATGTAGGCCCGGCCTTGTCCGTCGTTCATTTCCTGAATTCCACGGTTGATTGATGCAATGTTGTCGGCATTTTCAAACCACTCATCACTTGATGGCGAGGGATTTTCATGCACTTCAATCGATATGCCGGCTTCAGGATTGTTCAGATAGCGTTAAGAGTGGCGTGATAGTTGCGTCAGACTTGGTGATTTAGATTATTTGGCGTAATTTTGCAATTAATATCATTCCAGCGATAAGATAATGCAAACAATTAACGACATACAAGAGGAGATAATCGAGGAGTTTGAGGTCTTTGAGGACTTCATGGACCGCTATGCCTACATCATTGAGTTAGGCAGCCGCATGCCGGCGATGGACGAGGCGCTCAAGACGCCGGACAACCTGATTGAGGGTTGTCAAAGCCGCGTGTGGGTAGACTGCGCGCTCAGCGGCGATGGCGTGATGACCATTGTTGGCGACAGCGACAGCAGCATCGTCAAGG